>JAKDZT010000146.1 GCA_030462125.1 Tetragenococcus sp. | reverse complement strand
TTTCAACTGATATAATGAATAACCAAAAAAGATCACTTTTATCAAATACAATTATCCACTTTTCTATAATTTTCTTACCTTTGCTAGTGGTAGCATATATATTGCACTGGGGTAGAGATTTGTTGGGATTATTATCAGTAGGGTTCAGTATTTTAGTAGTTTATTTTATAATCTGGATTGTATCTTACCTTGGTATAAAATCTCAGATTGATAAAATAAATCAAAGTATTTCGAAGAAAAAATAAATATAAAATGAAGATATTTTCCTGAATTTGTCTTAAATGCAAGTATGACAAACTGATAAATACAACTAAAAGATTGATGGATCAAGGCGCAGCTCACTTTTTGAGCCGCGCCTTTTTTCATCGCAACATTTCAGTTTGTCAAAGCGTAGGTTTTATGCACTTTATGGAAAATTCAAAGGCATAGGTAAAAAGAGCAAGTACTCCATTTTTTTCGCCGAACCACCTAATCAGACGGAATTCGAACGCAAATAAGGGGTAATCGTTGTTACAGCAAGCATGAGAGCAGGTCGTTCATTATTTATTGGGGGCGTTATGCAGGACGGATCACCACACGCTTCACTAGAAAATAGTGATGTAAAAGATTTCCTTTTAGTAGTACCCTTGTAATACGTTTGAATATCAAAATGAATAAGGAGTGATATACCTATGGCTGATGATATTTATACCATTACTCGATTAGCAGATGAATTACAAAAGACCCGTCAAAATGTCAGAAGAAGAATAAAAAAGCTTGATATTAAAGCATTAAACGAAGATACAAGAGTATATCAAACGGAACCTCTTGAGTATGACAAAGTGACCTACCTAAAATTAGCCGAATCATTTGGTATATCCGTTTGTAATACAAATGATATAGCAAATGATATAGCTGATGATATAGTGAAAGATGAACTGATTCAGGTATTAAAAGACCAACTGCAAGTCGCAAATGAAGAAAAGAAAGAATTAAGGAAATTATTGGATCAGCAGCAACAATTAAACCTGAGTGATAAAAACAGAGTTGAAAGATTAGAGTTAGAACTAAAAGAAATTCCAGAAAAAAATGCAGAGAAGAAAAAAGGGTTTTTCAGTCGCTGGTTCGGTTCTTAAAAGAAAAACGCCCCCTGACACAAGTCGAAGGGGGGTTTTTTCGCTCTATTTTTTTTGCGACAATTTGACAAAGACAAGCAAAAAAATGGGTTAAAAATACGCGAAAACGGACGACGTCCAAGCGTTATTTTTGACTCGGAAATCGAAGATGGACGAACGATCTGGCACTTGAACTGAGCCGTCGGCAGACCGCAAACCTTACGGATTTATCCATAAGGTTGTATTTGCGCTTCTTTATAAGAAGCAATCTCTGTGGTATGCTCTTTTCAAGAGAGTGGGTGCAAACATGGCAAAGGTTTATTCACGAGTGACAAAGATAAATAATGTCACAGGGCGAAGTGATTATATTTCAAATCCTGACCGTCAAGAGTTTCTAAAACTGACTGGAAAATCACGTGATTTTGAGTGGAAAGAGTATGCAGAGTTTGAAAAAGAAAATCAAAAATCACAAGAAAAAAATAACGAAGCGAGAGAATTAGTAATTGCCTTGCCCAATGAAATGAGCGAAAGTTTTAGTGATAAAATTTTAGAAGAATTTTCACACGACTTAGCACAAGAACTTTTAGGAGAAAATCGAGATTATGAATTTGCTTTGCATTGGAATAAAACTCAGACAAACTTTCATATGCACTTATTATTTTCAGAGAGAGAACGAAAAACGGAACGAATACCGAAAGTTTATAAACGTGATATGTGGTTTGACAAAACAACAAACCGAATGGCAAAAGCCAATGCTGAAAATGCAGAATTAAGACATGAAAAAGGCGAAACGATGAAAGACAAGCAAGGTAATATCCGATATGACGAAGCTCCATTTACAAAAAAAGATTCAAAATTTACTGAACGATCTTGGCTAAAATCACATCAAGAAACCATTCAAAACGTTTTAGCAGAATATCATTATGTTTTAAATATCTTTGACGATAAGCATGAAATTGCTCAAAAAAAGCTCTACAAGGGAGCTTCGGTAGATTACTTAGAATATGCCAACCATTGGAATCAAACAGCAAACAGAGCAAATAAGGCGCTCAAACAAGAGCAAGCAACACTGGTAAAGGAATATACAATCCTAAAACCGCTAATGAACGAATATAAGTTTTTTTCAGGGAAAGAAAAAGAAATGGAACAAGCCGAATTAAATCTAAACATCTACAAAAAGAATGGCTATGCTGGCAACCGCTGGAACGTTTTTAAACGAACCACGTATTTTTTAATGCACTACGAAGAAGATCGAATTAACGTAAAACTTTATCACAATCTAAGAGATAAAATTTTTCGTTCTGTTTTTAATAAAGATGATTTTTACACGCCAACACACTATTTTGAACAGTTACTCCAAAAAATAAAAAGGTTTCCTGAAAGAGTAAAACAAGTGAAGGATACGCTGATGAATCGCTATGGCACAGTGGAGAGATATAAAGAGCATAAACAAGAACTAGTAAAGAAAGAGAGAGTAAAAGAACGAATAGAGACTCTCGAAAGAGAGAAAAAAGAAAGGCAACAACCTCAATTTAATATTGAAAATATCAAAAAAGAAAGAGCAAACAGTCAAATAAAGAAACCACAACCAAAAAGAAAGAGAGGGTTATCTCGTTAATTGTTTTAAACTGTCGTATTTTCTCCTTGAAGAGCTTTTACTCGTTTGAAAGGCAATTATACCAAAAGAAGATAAAAAACCTTAAGACCTCCTTTAAATTGGCTTAGGAATCGTTTCGGAGTGTTTTAAATAGTTTTAGTTAGAATGATAAAGGATCTTAGTAGCATTTAAAATGAATGGAAAAAGGTTTTTAATGGGTATGTAGGGCTTGCCCTGCACGAACGAAGTGAGCCTTCTACAAACAAGGAATGATCTCAAACAATCGCTTGATACGGTTCTATGAGACTAGACACCTGTTCCTCTTTACCCCTTGTCAACGGAGCGCAGCGACTTCTTTTGACCTGTTTTATTTTTTTCTAGCTTGCGTAAGCAAGGTTTCCTTTTATCTGTTGATTTTTTTAATCCAGAGGCTTGCGAAAGCAAGTCCTCCTTTTTGGGTGTCATTTGGGGTTTGGTTTTTTTACATTTTTTCCAAAATAGGAGTTCGTTTTGTGAGTGTTTAGGAAGGTGAAAAATAGGGTCGTTTTTCTCGCGAAGCATTGTTTATAATCTTTTAAAATGTTTAACATAATGTTTAGGAAGTCTTTCCGTGGTGTAACCACGCCATTTCTAGCACCTTATAAAAACATATTTGAGGTTCATAAAAACATATTTGAGGCAAAAAACGGTCTTATAAAAACATATTTGAGGTTCATAAAAATATATATTGTTTTTATAAGGCTTTTATTGTATTATAAAAACAATATAGAAAGAAGGTTTTTATGTGGCTAATGAAGTAGTAAAACATCATAATGATTTAAATACTATTCCTATGAGAAAATGGAGCAAAGAAGAAATGGATTTCTTTTTTGCGATCATTGCTAAGTTAAGAGATGAAGGAACTAAGGAAATAACCTTTGATAAGCGTTCCCTTGCTGAACTAGCTAATTACTCAGTAAGGACAAATAAAGCTTACGAACAAGTTATTGATCAGCTATCTGATAATGTTTTAAATATTACGTATTTGGAAAAAACAGAAACTACTTTGAATGGGAAATCTGCTTATTTAAAACGTAGAATGAATTTATTTAGTCAATTTGATTCAAAATGGACTAAGGATTTAAGTGAATTAGAAATTAAAGTAAAAGTCTCCGAAAACTATGAATATGTATTAAATCAGTTAAATAGTGAGTTTACTTCTTATGAATTAGCTGAGTTCACACAAATTCGTTCAACTTATGCAAAAACACTTTACAGATTGCTAAAACAATGGCGAACGATAGGAAAAAAAGAGTTTCAGATTGATGAATTTAAACGACTTTTAGACATGCCAGATTATTATAAACCGAGTCATATTAATAAAAATGTACTAAACTATGCAAGGAAAGAATTACCGCGATTTTTTCCAAATTTAAAAATAAAACCTATTAAATCGAATAAAAGAGGCACTCCTGTTATAGCTTATGAATTTACTTGGACACCTGAAAAAACAGGTAAATGGGTAAAGAATAAATACGACAAGAAATTTATTGGTTCAGGTAAAACGGTTCGGAAGGAAAAACTCCCTGAATGGGCAAAAGAGGACTATATTCAACCACAGGAAACGATGCTTCCTAAAGAAAAAATAGATGAATTTAACGAACGATTGGCTCGAATACACGCTAATAGAAACTAAATCCGATACCTAATAACCACTCTTTAAAAGCATAATCGTGTATTTCAAGGGGAACGCAAAAAAGAACCTTAATCTAATAAGGTTCTCGATACCTGATTCTATGTCAAATAGTGTATTCTAAAAATAAAGAATGAGTTTGTCACAATAAGAATTAAGTAAAACTCATTGGAATGGTAGGCGTTATCTACGATAATTTATTTAAATAGATAATATATTAAGGGAGGTCAATTTATGTCATCAAAGTGGGTACGAGGCTTATTTAGAGGCTTGCTTGTTTTTCTATCAATTATTTTATATTTACGTTTTATACCAGATCTTAGTGTTTGGTTAGATGCGATATTTTTATCTATCATAGTATATGGTGTCACAAAATTTTATGATATGATTTTTGAAAAAGAATAATATGCT
>JAKDZT010000145.1 GCA_030462125.1 Tetragenococcus sp. | reverse complement strand
CTGCCCCGTTATATCAAGGCTTATCTCCCAGATTTGGTGTGCGAAACTTGAGTAAATAATATAAAATATCTGCTAATGTCGGAACTTCAATCGTTACATAGCTTCCAAAAGTTTGAGTGACTTCTTCTATTTGGTCTGTCATAGCAACAAAACCATTGTTTGTATAATTAATTGTTATAAAATAGCTTCGAATGTCCCTATCTAGAAGCATTTGGCTACCCTTTACAATAGCAAAATTTCCTTTTAACTCCTCTAATGTTTGGTTAAAAAGAACTTCTCCTTGATCAATTAGTGCAATATAATCTGCAAAATTCTCTAGCTCTTCAACTAAATGGGTCGTAAAGAAAATGCTACACTGAGCATCCAACATTACTTCTCGTAATAAATTTACAAGTTCCCGTCGAAAAGCAGCGTCTAACCCTGCAAAAGGCTCATCCATAATAATTAATTGTGCATGATGAGATAAAGCAACAGCTAAAGACATTTTCATTTGCATACCTTTAGAAAAACTTTTCAGCGTTTTATTTAGAGGTAACCCGAATTTTTCCACATATTGATAGAATAACTCATTATCCCATTTTTTATATGAATGTTTAAGAATTTTATTTAACTCTTTGATATTCAAGTTCTCATAATAAATATTTTTATCATATACAAAACCAATTTGTTCTTTAATCTCTTTGGATTGCGTTGCTGACTGATTATTATCTAAACCAAAAGCTTCAATGCTTCCTTTATCTGGCGTCAAAAGGTTCATAATTAATTTTATGAGCGTTGATTTTCCAGAACCGTTTGTTCCGATCAATCCAGTAACATAGCCTTGTTTAATTGACAAGTTAACATCAGACAATGAAAAGCCTTTGTACTCTTTTGTTACATGATTAAATTCAATTACGTTATTTGTCATTTTTACACCTCATATAACATAGTTAGTAGCTCTTTTAATTCAGTAAACGAAAGCCCGATCTCTTTACTGTTTGCAATTACCGCATTCAGTTGCTCTTCAATCACCTTTAACTTTTTTTCACGAATCAGTTCTAAGTTTTGTTCCGCAACAAACGAACCTTTACCCACAATCGAATAAGTAAAACCAGATCTTTCTAGCTCCTCGTAAGCTCTTTTGGTAGTAATTACACTTATTTCAAGGTCTTTTGCTAGTTGACGAATTGACGGTAGTCCTTCTCCCTCTGTTAATTCTCCAGATAAAATGGCTGCTTGAATTTGTTTTTTTATCTGCAAATAAATCGGTTCTTTAGACGAATTAGAAATAATAATTTCCATTTCAGTACCTCTTTTAAATAATTTTAAGTGTCATATTACATATATATAATATGTTCATTATATATACTTTAAAGTATATAGTCTATGGTCAAAACAAAAAGCCTTTTAAGTATCCTTTTATATAATCTACCGACAATCAATAACGCCTTCTGAATCTTCCATTATATTTCTCTTCGTTAATTGCTATATATCACTCTACAATAGCTAGTATTACCCTAAAAAACCATAATTTTCTTCGTTAAGATTAAAACCAAATTCCACTTCTATCTTATATTTACGTCTCTTACGTTTAAAAAATTTCTTCAAAAACTTGTAAAGCAGTTTTTAAATCTAGTATAAGATCTTGCGGACCTTCAAACCCAACAGACAATCTTAATAAGTCCGGCGTCAAACCATAAGATTCGCGTAGCTTCTGTGGTATATCAGCATGTGTTTGGGTTGTTGGGTAAGTAATCATCGTCTCTATACGCCCTAAACTTTCGGCAAAGGTAATTAATTGAAGTTTAGCCAAAAATTGGCTGATTTTCTCTTCTTGAGATACATAAAAGGTGATCATTCCACCTCTTTCAGGATAAAGGACTTTTTTGTAATATGAAACAATTGCAAAGAAATTTCCTTCATGAAGATTTATTTTTTCTACTGCGTGAATTTTTCATTAAGCGCCTTTAAGCTTCATTTTAATAAATGATCTAATACCTCCCTTCATCCATTTTTAGAAACAAAAAAATCTCCATCCCTTTGCTTATTATTTATAATAAACAAAGGGACGAAGACTTTTCGTGTTACTACCCTTATTCGTATCAACTTCACAGTTGATACCTCAACGGTACCCATGATACCCGGCAGTATATCGGCTGCTTTTCCGTCTATCCAGCGCTAACGATATAAGTCCTTAGATAAAAAATTATTAGAAAATTATGATTAATCGTTGACGTTTATTTCTTTGTTTGTTATGCTCCTTTTAATCTCATAATTAAACACGTTGAAGAAGAAAGTAAATTCATAAATTTTCCACAGAGAGTCTCGTTTGCTGAAAGAGATGAAAAACATGGATTGAAAATGGCTTTGGAGTGCATGCAGTGAGTTTTAAAATAACTGCATACGGAAGTTTCCGTTATCAAAATATAAGTATAGTTTATGAAAACCGTATTGTACTTAGTAAGGTGTCAACCGTGAGATTGGCATAAAAAAAGGTGGTAACATGTATACATATGCATCCTTAAAAGACCCAGGTCTTTTAAGGATGCTTTTTTTTATAAAAAAAGAGGAGGAAAAAAATGCGTAAAAAGAAGGTTATTGGAAGTATTGTTGGAGTATTAAGTACTACTTTACTGCTAGCTGCTGGGTGTAGTAATGGTGGCGAAAGCACAGAAGAAACAAACGAAATCCATGTGGGTACCTCCCCTGGTCCTTATAGTGAATTATTCACTGACGGGATTGCCCCTATTTTAGAAGAACAAGGGTATTCCGTGACAGCAACAGATTTCGATGAATTATTACAAGCAGACATCGCTTTAAATGAAGGGGACATTGATGTAAATGTCGATCAGCATGAAGCCTATTTAGAGGACTTTAATAAAAATAATGACGCAAATTTAACAGGCTTAATCTCAATTCCTACCGTACCAACAGGGATTTATGGTGGTAGAAAAGACGCACTAGACGAAATAGAAGAAAATGACACTGTCGCCATTCCAGATGACGCTTCAAATACTGCACGGGCTTTGTTAGTACTAGAAGATGCAGAATGGATTACCCTTGAAGAAGGCGTGGACCCAATTGTAGCCACATCTAGTAATATTGCAGAAAATCCTTACAACTTAGATATCGTGGAAATGGACTCCAACCAAATTCCAAGAAGCTTAGAAGATATAGACTATGGTGTTATTCCTGGAAGTATTGTCTATAATGCGGATATCGACGCTTCGTTAAGTCTTTTAAATGAAGATATCTTAGACGAATATGAACTAGTAGTTACTGTGGACGAACAAAATGAAGATTCCGAGTGGGCTCAAGCGATCGTTGAGGCTTATCAATCAGATGAATTTGCTGACTATTTAGAAGAACGAAATGAAGATGATTATTGGTTTATACCTGAAGATTTACAATAAGGAGACTTTCTTATGTATAATGACTCTACTTTTTTTAACAAATTGACACAAATACGTCGACATATCCATCAACATCCAGAACTTTCAAAACAAGAATATCAAACAACCGCCTTTATAAGAAATTTTCTTGAAGAACGTAATATCAGAATTTTAGAAAGTAACCTTGAGACAGGTCTTATTGCGGAGATCGGAGAAAAGGAAGGAAAAATAATCGGATTACGGGCAGACATTGACGCTCTTCCAATTACTGAAAAAACACAACTTTCTTATAAATCGATAAACGAAGGTGTAATGCATGCTTGCGGCCATGACCTTCACACTACTTCTCTTTTAGGAGCCGCTGAATTATTAAAACAACACGAAAAAGAATTACCAGGGAAAGTTCGTCTTATCTTTCAACCAGCAGAAGAAATTTTCCAAGGTGCTCAATTAGTCATCGATACAGTTGATTTTAATGGCTGGTCAGCTTTGGTCGGGTTTCATAATGCTCCCGATCTCCCGTTAGGAGCTATTGGGTTTCGTGAAACCAAACAAATGGCGAGTGTCGACCGCTTCTATGGAATCATTCACGGCGTCGGAACACACGCAGCTCATCCAGAGCAAGGAAATGATCCAATCGTAACTGGATCTCAAATTGTTGCAAATTTGCAAGCAATCGTAAGTAGACACATCCCCGCCAGTGAACAAGCAGTTGTTTCGATCACCCACACGACAGCCGGAAACACTTGGAACGTTATCCCTGATGAATTTCACTTTGAAGGAACTGTTCGAACCTTTGACAATAAAGTAAGAGAAAAAGTATTATATTTGTTAGAAAAAATTGTTCATAATACAGCAGATAGTTTTGTGCAAAAAGCTGATTTAGAATGGATTACAGGTCCTGGCCCTTTAAATAATGATCTAAACTTATTTAAAAGACTATCCTCAACATTTGCAAAAAACAAAAGTAACATTGTCCCAATGTCTAGTAACTTAGGTGGAGAAGATTTTGCTTTTTATCAAGATCATGTTCCAACATTTTTTGCTTCTATCGGTACTGGGAAAAATTTTCCTCTCCACCACCCTGAATTTTTAGTTGACGATGCTGGATTAGTATACACAGTAAATTATTACTTAGATGCTGTAAAAGAACTTTTATTTAATGGATAAGAAAATAAACAACTGAATAGAATTGGCCTGGAAGATACATTAACTTTATCTAATCACACTCCCGCTAAAAGAAACATCGATCTAGTCAATGACGTATTGGAAATGAAACGCACAATAAAACAAAGCTGATAAAAACAAAAATCCAGTCTTATCAGCTATTATTCATTCTATTAGTTATTAAACACTAACCTCACTTAGTAGCTTTAGCTAAAATACGGCTCATCAAAAGTAACCGTTCTTTTATCTATATTTACCG
>JAKDZT010000144.1 GCA_030462125.1 Tetragenococcus sp. | reverse complement strand
ATGTGCTTTAGATAATGGCTTTATTCTTGATTTTTAATGATTTGTTGTATTTTTGTTGTAAGAAAATTATAACTCCATTAGTAGCTCAATTATTTTATCTTTATCTTTATTTTCTAGCTCTTTTATAATATGGATATAGGTTTGTTGTGTGATAGCCACACTTGCGTGTCCTAGACGTTTTGAAACAGTCATGATATCAACTCCATGATAGAGGAGAACAGAAGCATGAGTGTGCCTTAAACCATGTACAGTAAGTGGAGTAGAAATATTTAGTTTTTTCAATGCATGATCTAATGTATTTTGCAAAGCTGAGAGAGTTATTATTTTTCTATAAGGATGATAACAAACAAAGTCATGTATCGGTTTTATACCCAAACTTTCAAATAATGTTTTTTGCTGTTCTCTAAAATCTTTTAGCAATTGCATACTTTCATCATCTATAACAATATCTCTTATTCCAGCATCTGTTTTGGGCTTTTTGAAACCACCGACTTTGTTTCTGTAATTCCAAGTTCTGTGGCACTTAATGACATTATTATCAAAATTAATATCATCCCAGACTAATCCAAAAGCTTCACTGGCTCTCATGCCAGTAATTGAAATTATAAACAGCATAGTGGGAGATGAATAGTTCGGATTAAGTATATTTCTGAAATAATCAACTAATTGCTTGTATTCATCAAAATTTACAAACTTGTCTTGCTCGGCTTTATCATTTCCATTACCTTTAACTACTGCACGAGTGGTAAAATCTTTTTGCAGTCGTCCCTCTTCAATGAGTGGTTGAATAGATGCTCTAACTCTAGTATGAAACCCTTTTGTAGATGCTTTGGCGTGTGTTTCAGCAAATTTATTTAGCGCTCTTTGATAAGAAGATGCTGTTATTTCGGAAATTAAAACATTTGGCATATAGGTTTTTAAATATTTTAACGTTTGCTCATAACCTTTATAAGTCATTTCATCAATTGCATTTTTCTTATAAAGTTCCATCCAGTCTTTAAAATATTCGGAAATTTCTTGCTTAATGGGGTCAACAATAAATCCTTTTTTTAGTTTGCTTTCAATATCCATTGCTTCAGCTTGTGCGTCAGATTTTGTAGAAAAGCCACCCCACAGAAAGGAGCCAGTATGGCAGAGACACTAAGAACTCACCGAGAGAGAGCTAAACTTACCCAAAAAGAAGTCGCTGAGATGATTGGAGTATCTCCAAACACTATTAACAATTGGGAAAAAGATTCATCAAACTTAAAAGATTTTTATACGAAAAAATTTATGGAAATCTATAAAGTTACTTATGATGATATTTTTTTAGGAAAAGAACACAGAATTTCTGTGCCTTTGTTAAATAAACATGCAAGCTAGTTAGAAAGGCTAAAACATGAACGAATTACAAAATTTCACAAATGAAAATGACGAACAAGAAGTAACAGTTAAATCTTCACTTATCGAAGCAAATGAATTAATTAAAGCAGTCTTCTCGGATTATGGAATTCAAAATGAAGACGGAGAACAAATCACTCGAAAAGAATTTGCTGACTTAGTAGGTCAAAAAATTTGGCTTGCTGCTGATATTTTAGGAATTGAATTAGATTAGGAGAAAACAATGAATCAATTAATTACAATCACACAAAACGAAAACAACGACCAAGTAGTAAGCGGTCGTGAACTACATGAATTTTTAGAAGTAAAAACTCCTTATCATATTTGGTTTGAAAGAATGGCAGAATATGGATTTGCTGAAAACGTTGATTTTATAGGTTTTGAACAAAAAGTTCAAAACTAGGTGGTCGTCCAAGTGTTGATCATGCCCTCAAAATTGACATGGCCAAAGAAATTTCCATGATTCAGCGTAATGAAAAAGGGAAACAAGCTCGTCAATATTTCATTGAAGTTGAAAAAGAACTCAAACAACAGCTTTTACCTCAAACTCCTGAACAACAAATTGCATTACTCGCTCAAGGTAACGTGAACTTGAATAAAAAAGTTGAACAAATCGAAAATTCAGTTCTTGATTTGACTGACCGATTCGGACTTCCATCAAATAAAGCTAAAGTTTTGCAAAAGAAAGTAGCAAAAATAAAAACCTGTTTTATAGCAGGTTCTTTTTTTATAGGGTCTGTTTTATTTTCTGAATCTCCTATCCCTAAAATATCAAGCGGGGAAATTCCAAGAGCTTTAGAAAGAGAAACAATCTTATCTCTACCCATATTTTCAATCATACCGTTCTCCCATTTTCTAACGGTTGATTTACCAACGCCCACAATTTCACCAACTTGTTCAAGAGTTAATTTCTTTTCTAGTCGTTTTTCTTTTAATATGTTTTCCATGGTTAAAAAATCTCCTTTTTTACATTATAACACTAAAGTGTCGTAAGGGACACAAAAAGAGAAAACAAAACATAAAAATATTTATTTTAATAAAAAAGTGTATTTTAGGACACAAAATACTTGACACGATATTTTTATAATGATATACTGAAAGTGTCTTAAGGGACACAAAGAAAAGAAAGGCGGTGAACAATGAAATCAAATCAATTTCTTGGACGTTTAAAATCAATGGGTAAAAATGTTGATTGGCTAGAAAGCCAAATGACTAAGAACGGAGAACAAGTTTCTCGTTCCGCGATTTATAAAAAGCTTCGAGGAGAGTCTGAGTTTACAGCTCAACAAATAAAAGTTATCAGCAAAGTAATGAATTTTACAAATGATGAAATGCTTGATATTTTTTTTGAAGAGTTAGTGTCTTAAAAGACACCAATAAAAGAAAGGGTTTAAAAATGAACGAATTACAAAACTTTAATTTTAACAATTTACCCGTACGAACCGTACTTATTGATGACGAACCTTGGTTTGTCGGAAAAGATGTAGCCAAAATACTTGGTTATGCAAACACAAAAGATGCATTGTCGAAACACGTTGATGATGAAGATAAGCTGGGGTCGCAAATTACGACCTCAGGTCAAAAGCGAAATATGGTAGTCGTCAACGAATCTGGTTTATATAACTTGATTCTTGGGGCATCAAAACAAGGTAAAAACCAAGAAATCAAAGAAAAAGCTCGACAATTCAAGCGTTGGATTACTCATGAAGTCCTCCCAACAATCCGCAAGCATGGAGCGTATATGACGGATTCAAAACTTGAAGAAGCCTTACTTAATCCTGATACACTTATTAATCTTGCTACACAACTCAAACAAGAGCGAGAAGAAAAAGCACAACTCAGAGCTTTAAACTCTACGCTTGCTGTTGAAAATCAAATCATGCAGCCTAAAGCACAGTATTTTGATGATTTAGTTGAGAGAAATTTATTAACTAGTTTTCGAGATACTGCCAAAATGCTTAAAGTTGGTCAAAAGCAACTAATCGATTGGCTTTTGGAAAATAAATATATTTACCGTGACAAGAAAAATAAACTTATGCCCTATGCTCAATATAATAATGATTTATTTGAAATCAAAGAGAGCAAAGGGGCTACAAGCTCATGGAAAGGCGCTCAAACTTTAATCACTCCAGTAGGTAGAGAAACATTCAACTTACTTTTAAATGAGTATAAAGCCAGCTAGAAAGGAAATAAGATGGAACAAACACTTGAAGTACAAGCGACTATTTCAGTTTTAATTCCAGAAGATAAGATTCTTGTAGATAAAGTTGAATATCAAGAGCTTAAAGAAAAAGACTTTGACGGTTGGGTTGGTATGGATGTATTCATAAAAAAATCAAACCGCTCAAGAACAACTATCAAAAACTTGTTAAACCGTCCAGAGATGATAAAAAAGTTATCCATAGAAAATGGCGGTTGGGTATTTTATCCGGCTGATGCTGGTAAATGGTCATTTCATTATAAAGAAATGATGGATTTTATAAACAAAGAATTTTATCAAAAGTTTTCAGGAGGAAGTGGTCTATGACCTCACATACATAGTCAACCCTGAAACGGGGGAAATCCTGTTTGACCTGGTACATGACTTAATCACACAGAACATTCGAGCAATCAAGCTCATTGCAAAGAAATTAAATGCGGTACTCCGCTAGAAAAGAGAAATTTATGAAATCTAAAGTACTAATTATTGACGAAGAAGTTCAAGGAGAAAAAATTGTGAACTTGAACACAGAACAACTTATTAAACAAGTAGTAAAAAATATTGATGATAGTGTTATTTCAGTAGAAATAAAAAAACGCCACAAAAGTGACGATAATGAAGAAAATTCAATAGAATCTAATCATCAATGTTCTCTCTAATATATTTCCATTGTTTATCTGATAGCCAACCTTGGCGGTTATGGACTATTTCAGTAACAAAAAATGTATCGTCTGAGTCTAAGAATGGTTTTAATTTCGCAAGCATTTGATCGGTTGTAAGATCTGAGCGAAGTAGATACGAAGATTTCCAATAGGTGCACCAATGTCCGTCTGAAATCTCTTCTTTGATGGTTTTAATAATGTCATCATAATTTTGACCTGGGCTATTCAGGTCATAGGTTAACATATAAGGTTTACTCAATGTATATACCTTCTTTCGGTTTATATTTTGAATAAATCCGCAGCCGCGGTAATTCATTCTACTATATTATACTGCTACAAATTGTTTTAGTCAACATAACGTACTATATATTGTGTTTAATTATGTAAAAAACAAGAAAGGAACACTAAATGTTGTGGTCAAAGATAAAAACTAAACTTGTTGAGAAAAATATGACCGAGTATGAACTTGGAAAAGTTACAGGACTTGGTGCTCAACAAATTCATCAATTTAAAAAAAGAAATTCTGAAAATCCTCGTTGGCTAACAATGGTCAAAATAGCGGATGCA
>JAKDZT010000143.1 GCA_030462125.1 Tetragenococcus sp. | reverse complement strand
AAATTAAACAAAGATAAATAAGAGAGATGGCTATCAAAAACGAGCTCTCTTATTTATTGTTTTCTGATGAAAAATAATAATTTATTTTATATTCCCTTTTTGTAACACTTTATTTCTTCTTTTAAAATTAACAATCAAAACCCCTATAATAATGATGATACCGCCAATGACATGATAATAATGGAAAGGCTCCTGTAAAATAATAATTCCGGACAAAACTGTAATCAGAGTTGCTAAATTATTAAATACACTGACTTGGATGACAGGTAACTTTGATACTGCAAAGATGGATAGTAGGGAACTTCCAAAGGTAGATAAAACGCCAAGAAATAAAATAGACCCTAAATAAGGGAATTCTTTTAGTGAAGAAATATAGATACTTATTTCCCCACCATTCATGAAGTAAAAAGCATTAAAGAAAATACAGCCGATGGAAATGATATAAATGGTAATTTGAACTGGGGCAATCGTTCTTGTTGCTTTTCGTGACATAATTTGCCAAATAGCAGTTGCTAAAATTGAGCCTATGATGAATAAGTTTCCAATGAAGTGAAATTCATAGTTTCCGTTTGAACTCATTAATTGCAGAAAAATAACGCCGGCGATGCTTAATAATATCCCCACTATCTGTATTTTTTGGACGTATTCTTTAAGGACAACGGCAGCTAATAAGACTGTCATTGCGGGTGCCGTTGCTTGAATGATTCCTGCTTCTGTCACTGTTGTCTGGGCTAAGCCTAATATTTGGCTACTAAAAAATATAATGGGGTAAAACAGTGAAATAATCAGGACATTTATGCTTTCTTTTCTAGTTAATCGTAATTTAACAGGTCTAATTAAAGTGAAAATTATCACTCCTAGAAAAGCAAATAGAAAACGCTGTGCGAGAATCAGCGATTGATTTTCGTAGCTTAGCGTAATTTTAACAAACAGAAAAGATAAACCAATGATGATCGAAAAGGTCAATGCTGCTAGTAATGCTTGATTTTTTCTCATTTTATGCCACCTCCTTGTAAGCTAATCATAGAGTAAAACGGAATGGAGAAAATTTCTTTTTCTTCCAAGTGTATCGATACATAGAAAAACAAGAACTACAACTATAAGACTAGAGCATAGTACTATAATGAATAGAGGTGATCACCATGTTGAAGCATCAATTTGTCGCAAAACAAGTTTTGAACCGAATTGACGAAAAAATATACGCTGAAAAGCTTCCTTCTATAAGAGCGCTGATGGATGAATTCCAAGTGAGTCAAGCGACCGTTACACAGGCTCTTCGTCAGTTGATCGAACTTAATAAAGTATATGTACAAGAAAATGTGGGGTACTTTATTATCCCTAAAAAACAAATACCAGATGAAAGAGAAGAAATTTTTGATTTCTCCACAACTTCTACTTCTTGGACAGATTTTCCCCTAGATAGCTACGCACAATGTCTAGAAATCGCCTTGAAGAATGAGAAAAATGAATTATTCACTTATGGAGCGGTAGATGGCAATCACGAGTTAAAAAAATCATTCCAAAAATTATTGGAAGAAGAACAGATTTTTGCGCGAACGGATCAAATTGTTATTACAAGCGGTAGTCAACAGGCCTTACATATTTTAGCCTTAATGTTAAAAGGAACGGACTCAATTTTAATTGAGCAACCCACGTATCATTTAATGGTCAAATTAATTGAACGACTCAATTTAAGCTATATTACTTGTCATAGAGAAACAAATAAAGTTGATTTAGCTACCTTACAAAAGACGATCGAACGTGACCATCCTAAGTATGTGTATTTGATGCCGCGACTTCATAACCCATTAGGAACGACAATGACTGAACATGAAAAGAAAGTCATTTTAGATTATGCGAAAAGTATGATTTCTATATTATTGAAGATGATTACTTAAGTGATTTTGAAAGTGCTAGTAAGTATAAAACGATGTTTGAGATGGACACTAACCATCGAGTCATTTATTTAAAAAGCTTTTCAAAAATTATGTTTCCTGGGCAACGTCTGGGATTAACTGTTTTACCGCAAGAATTGACTACAGAATTTGTGGAACTCAAAGAAGTCATTGATATTCAAACGAATACATTGAGTCAAGTCATTATGCAAACTTTCATAGAAAGTGGTTTGTATGAGCATCACAAAGACAAAATTGTTCTGCGACATAGAAAAAAGGCTGATACACTAAGAAACGCATTGAAAATCCACTTCGAGCATTATATTTTTAATGATAATCATCAGATGCATACGGTAATTGAATTGCCCAAGGAAATGAATATGAATAAACTCTACCAAGAGCTAGCTAAGAGAAACGTGTTAGTCGATGATCACAATAAAAATTATGTGTCTACTTATAAAAGAAATCATAAATTTCTAAAATTAAATACCACAAGTATTTCAGAAAATCGAATAGAGCAGGGAATATGCCTCATTTTAGAGGCTATTGAAGCGAGTAAAATTTTTTAAGAATGAGAATTTCTGTATCGATACAAAGCTTCCTTTTTATTTACAAACTTCAAATGGATTCTTTCATAATGAAGTTAGTTGTTTGAAACGAAAGAAATCTTTTTGGAGGGGTATCAATGGAACAAGAAAAGCATACAAAATTGAAGACAATCACAATTTTAGGGACAGGGATTATGGGAGCAGCAGTTGCTAAAAATTTACAAAAAGATGGATTTAATGTACATGTTTGGAACAGGACCAAAGCCAAGGCTAAAAAGTTAGAATCCTTGGACATTCATATTTTTGATACGCCACAAGAGGCAGTGCAAGGGACCGACGTCATTATCACATTTCTGAAAGATGGTTCTACTGTAATGGAAACGATGCAAGCAGTAAAAACAGAACTGTCCAGTGATATGATTTGGCTACAAATGAGCACAGTTGGTTTATATATTGATAAACTTATAGAATTTTCCGATCAGCAAAATATCATTTTTTACGATGTTCCAGTGCAAGGGACAAAACAACCGGCAGAACAAGGACAATTGGTCATGCTGCCTTCGGGTCCTATTAAATATAGAAAAGAAATTATACCTATTTTTTCTGCTATAGGAAAACAAACATTTTGGATTTCAGAAAAGGTGGGAGAGAGTAGTCGACTAAAATTGGCCCTTAATAGTTGGGTAGCAGCTCTTACACATGGTGTTGCAGAAAGTTTAACATTAGCTGAAGGGTTAGGAATTGACCCAAATTGGGTGGTAGAGGTCGTTTCTGGAGGACCTATGGATAATATGTATTTCCAACAAAAATCTCAAGCGATGTTAGAAAAAGATTTCGCTCCAAGCTTTTCAGCTTACAATGCTTTAAAAGATACAGAAATTGTAGCAGAAGCTGCTAAAGAAGAAAATTTACAATTGGATATTGCACAAGCTGGCTTAAAAAGATTTGAACGTGTAGTTAATGAAGGGCATGGGGACAAAGATATGGCAGCGTCATATCTTGTGACAGAAGGAAAAATCTCTTTTAATAAAATAAAAAAATAACTACTGAATGAATTTCGTAGTTATTCAAATATTGTATGTATTGTCAGTCAATTAGGAAAAAAGAGAAAGGTCTCTTCATGTTTGGAAAATTAACTAAATAATAACGCTATTGGTGGCATATCACACAAATGTGCCACCAATTTATAAATCATTGGAGGTACATCAAAGAAATTGCCTCCAATAACTCCAAATAAACGTTTTAACTGACTTTCTATTACTAGAAAGATATACTAAAATCAGACGAATAATAAATTAAATGAAAGAAAGGATGTTTTGTATGAAAGCAATCCAAGTTATAGACTATGGAGGGCCTGAGGTAGCAAAAATACAAACGATTGCTTCTCCAAGTAGAAGTGCAAATGAAGTGTTAGTTAGAGTCGTTGCTTCTTCTATCAATCCGGTAGATATCAAACATATGACACCCAATACGATTCAAAAAATTAGTCAATTTCCTGCAGTACTTGGTTGGGATGTCACAGGTGTTGTGATTGAAGCTGACCAAGATTCTGAATTCAAGCCAGGAGATCGTGTGATAGCTATGCATCCTCAAGGTAGTTGGCAACAAATTGTTGCAATCGCAGAAAGCGACTTAGTAAAATTACCGGATGCAATAGACTTTGTCAGTGGCGCAAGTATTCCATTAGCAGCAGTAACAGCTTTACAAGCCATAAGAAAACTACAGCTAGAGCCAAGCGAAACATTGTTAGTGACGGGTGCGACAGGTTCAGTCGGCGGATACGCTATTCAAATTGCCAAACAAGAAGGTATTCCTGTAGCTGGTCTCGTTCGAAATAATTCCCAAAAAGAAATTGTAAAGCAATGGTCGGTGGATAATGTCTATACAAGTGATGAAAAACTTCCAGCGTTTGATGCTGTCTTTGATACAGCCGGGATTTTGGATCGAACAGATATAATCGCTCCAGAAGGAAAATTGACAACGATCAGTGATGATGCGATTAGTAGCAGAGTAGAAGAACATGCTTCATTTGCTGAACATCATCATGTGGGTATTAGCCAAGAAGATTTGCAACATATAATTGGTTTAATTTTAGAAGGGCAGCTACAAACAAGAATTGCTGAAAACTACACGTTAAATGACATCCAATCTGCTTTGAAGCATGCTAATCAGAGCGGAAATAATGGCAAGGTTGTTATTACTTTTTAATAAATTTAAAACAGAGGAGCAGCTCCTATGTCTATTCCAATTTACGAACCACTGAACACCTTAAAAAAAGTTGCCGATAATATTTGGATTGTTGATGGCGATAGGATAAAAATGAATGTTTTAGCATTTGGTATTCCGTTTTCAACGAGAATGACCAT
>JAKDZT010000142.1 GCA_030462125.1 Tetragenococcus sp. | reverse complement strand
TTTCGTTTAAAATTTAAGAGGAGGCGCCTGTAACATGTCTTTACAAGAACAATTAGAAACACTAGAAAAAGAAACTTTACAACAAATTGACAACGCCACTGATTTAGACGCCCTTAACCAGATTCGAGTACAAACGCTGGGAAAAAAAGGGCCTATTACTGAAGTATTGCGCGGTATGAAAGATCTAGCACCGGAAGAACGGCCTAAAGTGGGTAGCTTTGCTAACCAAGTCAGAGATACTTTAACGCAACAAATTGAGGAAAAAAAAGCAGTATTAGAAACAGAGGCATTGAATCAAGCACTAGCTGCAGAAAGTATTGATGTAACTTTGCCGGGCAAGCAAATTCCCCAAGGTACTCGACATATACTTAACAAGATTATTGAAGAAATTGAAGATATTTTTGTAGGCATGGGTTATCAGATTATTGAAGGATCTGAAGTTGAGCAAGATTATTATAACTTTGAACGTATGAACATCCCTAAAAATCATCCAGCGCGAGATATGCAAGATACGTTTTATATTTCAGACGAATTATTGATACGCACTCATACTTCACCTGTTCAAGCTAGGACAATGGAGACCCACGATTTTTCTAAAGGCCCGCTTCGGATGATTTCTCCTGGCAAGGTGTTTCGTCGGGATACTGACGATGCCACCCATAGTCACCAGTTTCATCAAATTGAAGGACTCGTAGTTGATAAACATATTACTATGGGGGATTTAAAAGGAACATTAGAAGTATTAATGAAAAAAATGTTTGGTGAAAATCGTGAAGTTCGCCTACGTCCCAGTTATTTTCCTTTTACCGAACCTTCTGTTGAAGCTGACGTTTCTTGCTTTAAGTGTGGGGGTAAAGGTTGTAATGTTTGTAAAAATACTGGCTGGATTGAAATTTTAGGCTCGGGCATGGTTCATCCGGATGTTTTAGAAATGTCAGGGATTGATTCTAGAGAATATACTGGTTTTGCCTTTGGTTTAGGGCCAGACCGGATTGCAATGTTACGTTATGGCGTGAATGATATTCGTAGCTTTTATCTAAACGATACGCGCTTTATTGATCAGTTCAAGGGGGAATAAGTAAATGTTTGTTTCATATAAATGGTTAAATGAGCTGGTTGATGTCTCAGAAGTCACACCACAAGCATTAGCCGATAAAATGTCATTAACTGGAATTGAAGTAGAAGGGGTAAGTTACCCAAGCAATGGTTTGAAAAATATTGTCGTAGGGTATGTAAAAACGTGTGTGCCTCATCCTGATTCTGACCATCTTTCTATCTGTCAAGTGGATGTGGGAGAGGAAGAACCGATTCAAGTGGTTTGTGGCGCTCCTAATATTAAAGAAGATATTTATGTAATGGTTGCACTGCCGAGTGCTCGCATTGCAGGAAATAAAAAAATCAAAAAAGGAAAAATACGGGGCCATGAGTCTCATGGTATGATTTGTTCCTTACAAGAAATTGGTTTTGATGAAAATGTTGTTCCTAAAGAATATGCCGACGGGATTTATTATTTACCGGAAGAAGCAATACCTGGGCAAGCGGTTTTTCCTTATCTAGCGATGGATGATGCTATTATCGAACTAGAAATTACGCCTAATCGTGCAGATGCTATGAGTATGCGAGGCGTGGCTTTTGAAACCGGCGCAATATATCGAAAAAAACCATCTTTTAAAAAGGAAGAATTAGTGGAAACTTCATCAAAAGCTTCTGATAAAGTTAAAGTAAGGGTAACAGATGAAAAAGACGCTCCTAGCTATCAAATCCGACTCATTGAAAATGTCAAAATTAAACCAAGTCCTCGTTGGTTACAAAATCGCTTGATGAAGATTGGGATTCGTCCTATTAATAATGTGGTGGATGTGACCAATTATATTTTGATGTTTTATGGTCAGCCACTGCATGCTTTTGATTTTGATCGTTTAGCTAGTCAAGAAATCGTGGTAGATCGTGGACGAAAAGGAGAGAAATTAGTCACTTTAGATGGACAAACGCGGACGCTCTCTGAGCGAAATGTTGTTATCACAAATGGACAAGAACCTGTTGCTTTAGCTGGAGTTATGGGAGGACTTGACTCAGAGATCACAGAGGATACTACAACGGTAGCTCTTGAAGCGGCTTTATTTGACCCCGCAACGGTGCGTCGTACTTCTCAAGAATTTAATTTACACAGTGAATCTTCCGCTCGTTTTGAAAAAGGGATTAATGTAGCAACGATTGATGAAGCTTGTGAACAAGCTTGTGCGCTAATCGCTGATTTATCTGATGGAGACGTACTACAAGGCGCGGTAAAAGCGACTGAAGTACAACCTCAAGATACTGAAGTTACGATAACTTTGCAACGATTGAATGACTATTTAGGAACGGAATTGACCGTACCCATCGTTAATGATATCTTTTCTGCCTTAGGATTTGGTTACCAAGAAAATGAAGGCAGTTATAAAGTTTTCATCCCCCCACGTCGTTGGGATATCGCTATTGAAGCAGACTTGGTTGAAGAAGTCGCACGGATTTATGGCTATAACCGTTTACCATCCACTTTGCCTAGTGGAGAAACAGTTGCGGGAAGCTTGACAAGTACTCAATTAAAAACACGGAAAGTACGTACTTTACTAGAAGCAGCAGGGCTAAGTGAGGCCATTAGTTATGCTTTAACTTCAGAAGAAAAATCGCGACAATTTACCAATGTAGCTGCCAAATTAACGTATTTAGATTGGCCTATGACAGCTGATCGAACCGTTTTACGTTTGAATTTAACTAGTGGACTTTTAGATGATGTGGCTTATAATGTTGCTCGTAGAAATGAGCAAGTGGCTTTATATGAAATAGGCCGTGTTTTTTACCAAGACGATGACCCTAAAAATGATCTGCCACAAGAAGATAATCATGTAGCTTTTGTGTTAGCGGGTGAGTGGTTGACTAGTGATTGGCAAAGCAAAGGAGAATCTGTTGATTTTTACCGAGCAAAGGGGATTTTAGAAGAGCTCTTTACTGAATTGAAATTAGCAGATCAGATCACCTACGAAAAAACAACTGCACTAAAAGAAATGCATCCAGGTAGATGCGCTGAAATCTTTTTAAATGGAGAAAGTATCGGTTTTGTAGGACAAGTGCATCCGACAGTAACGAAACAATATGAAATACCGGAAACTTATGCAGCTGAAATAGATTTGGATGCTCTTTTACAAACCCAAACGGATTTCACTTATACCCCCGTAACAAAATATCCTAAAGTTACCCGGGATGTCGCATTAGTCGTTAAAGAAGATGTTACAAATCAAACACTTGTGCAAACAATTGAAAAAGCTGCAGGGAAATTCTTACAAAAAGTTGCTTTATTCGATGTTTATCAAGGAGAAAATATCGATGAAGGGTATAAATCGATGGCTTATCGCTTAACTTTTGTTAATCCAGACGCTACTTTGACCGATGAACAAGTAAACAAAGCAATGACAAAAGTCGAACAAGCACTAACTGAAAATTTATCTGCCGTTATTCGTTAACGATTGTTTACCTAAAATAACTAAAAATGCTTATAAAAATTTCCGAGTAAAGATTAACTGCTTCATTCTCTTACTCGGAAATTTTTCATTTATTGAAAATAGTTGATTCCCATGGCTGTTTTTACTTCGTCTAATGTTTGGGCAGCGATTTTTTCTGCTGCAAGGCTGCCCTCTTTTAAAATATCCATAACATATTGTGGGTCTTGGGCAAATTTTTCCCGACGAGTGCGCATTGGAGTCAATACTTCATCTAATACGTCAACTAGATAACGTTTAATTTTGACGTCTCCTAAGCCACCTTTTTGATATTGTTCTTTTAATTCTTCTACGTAAGCTTTATCTTGTGCAAAAACATCGAGGTAAGTAAAGACCATGTTCCCTTCGACTTTTCCCGGATCTTGCACGTGGATATGATCGGGGTCAGTATACATACTCATCACTTTTTTATCTACAGTATCTTTAGGATCGGCCAGGTAAATTCCGTTATTCAAAGATTTACTCATTTTTCCCTGGCCATCAATGCCGGGTAAACGTCCCATACCTTTGTCCGGTAATACCCCTTTAGGGTTAACTAAGACTTCTTGATAGGTTGAATTAAAAGCATGGACGATTTCTTGGGTTTGTTCTACCATCGGTTTTTGATCTTCGCCTACGGGCACTAAATTGGCCTTAAAGGCAGTAATGTCTGCTGCTTGTGAGACCGGATAAATGAAAAAACCTGTGGGAACCCCTTGGCCAAAATTCTTTTGTTCGATCTCTGTTTTTACCGTAGGATTGCGACGTACACGACCTACACTGACTAAATTCAAATAATACATCGTCAATTCAGCGAGTTCTGGGATCTGTGATTGAATAAATAGCGTTGATTTTTTAGGATCTAATCCTACAGCTAAATAGTCCAGAGCCACTTCTAATACATTAGAAGAGACCTTTTCGGGCGTTCGGGCGTTATCTGTTAAAGCTTGAGTGTCAGCAATCATGACAAATAAATTATTATCAGGGTCATCTTGCATCGTTTTTCGCGTTCTTAGTGAGCCGACATAATGACCTAAGTGCAGTTTTCCTGTGGGGCGATCGCCTGTAAGAATTGTATTCACGTTGTTCACCTTTTCTAATTGTAGTCTATTACAATCTTACCTTTTTTTCTTTTGAGAAACAATCCTTAACTAATCAACGAAGGTAGAAAAATATGGTAATTTACCTCACATAATGATGTTAGAAATAAGAATTTTTCGTCATTAAGAATAAAAAAAGCTTTACAAAAGAGAAATTGTCCGCTTATAATATTGATTAGCTATCTATTAGAAAAATCTTATCAATTTTAAATAAT
>JAKDZT010000141.1 GCA_030462125.1 Tetragenococcus sp. | reverse complement strand
CGCAATCAAGTGATTATTCAGACGTTATTAACACGGCAAACGAAGAAGTGATTGCAAAGGTAGTCAGGGCCTCCCATAAAGATGTAGACCAAGCAGTCGCAGCTGCAAAGGCAGCCTTTGATCAATGGAATAATACTTCTCCTGAAACACGTGCTAAATATATCGAAAAAATCAAAAAAGGGATAGAAGACCGTCAAGACGAAATTGCCGATACAATGGTGCAAGAGTTAGGCGCTTCTAAAACATTTGCTAAAAAAGGACAAGTTCCACAGTCGTTAAACGAAATTCAAGGAACGTTAGATGAATTTAAAAACTTTAATTTTGAAGAAGAAGTCGATAATGCGACGATTATTAAAGAAGGCTATGGTGTAGTCGCTTGTGTGACGCCTTGGAACTACCCAATGAACCAAATTCAACGTAAAATTACACCTGCTTTACTTGCAGGAAATACAGTTGTGGTAAATCCGGCAACGAACACGCCACTTACTGCGATCATCTATGCTGAAATTATTGAAGAAGCAGGATTGCCAAAAGGCGTCTTCAACTTGGTTACTGGTAGCGGTAGTGATACAGGAGATTACTTGACCAAACATCCAGATGTATCTGTTGTTTCCTTTACTGGTTCAACAGCTGTCGGAAAAGGGCTATATGAAAATGCTGCAACCACAGTGAAAAAATTAGTCCTTGAATTAGGCGGTAAATCTCCAATGGTTTATCTTAAAGGCGGCGATCTGCAACTAGCTGTTAAATCAGCTGCAAGTACTGTCTTAGATAACCAAGGCCAAACTTGTTCAGCATTGACTCGCTTATTAGTTCCTAAAGATGAACTTGAACGAACCAAAGAAGTCATCCAAGATTACTATAAGGATATTAAAGTAGGCGATCCAGCTGAAGACGATACACGAGTAGGCCCTATGGTATCTGAAGACCAAATGAACACTGTTTTGGATTACATCCAAAAGGGTATAGACGAAGGAGCTAATGTATTCCTTGGGGGGAACCGACTCAACCGGAAAGGTTACTTTGTCGAACCAACGGTCTTTACAGATGTTACCAACGATATGACGATCGCCCAAGAAGAAATTTTTGGTCCCGTTCTAGTCGTTATCACTTATGACACACAAGAAGAAGCCGTTAAAATTGCCAATGATTCTTCTTATGGCTTATCTGGTGCGGTAGTAGGTCCTGAAAAAGAAGCGATGGACGTCGCTCGTCAACTAAAAACAGGAAATATTACAGTTAATGGTGGCGCTCGTTCACCGAAAGCACCATTTGGCGGCTATAAACAATCAGGTATTGGTCGTGAAAATGGGCTGTATGGATTAGAAGATTATTTAGAAGTCAAGGCATTGTTCAAATAATCTGTCTAAACACTGAATAACGATACGCTAAATAACAATATTCTTGTGTTATTTAGCGTATTTTTTAGTATCTATTCTGGTTATAAGCTACAAAAAAGAGAAACTATATTTTTTTATCTTTATCTTTTTTGTATTACAATAAAGATAAAGGGATAAATAAAAATTTTATGGAGGGAATAAAATGAGCAGTTTAGAAAATAATAACACCTATGAATATGTCATTGTTGGTGGAGGAATGGTTGCCGGCTATGCTGTTAACGGCATTCGTAAAGAAGATCCGAATGGTTCGATTCTTGTTGTTTCAAAAGATGCTGATGTACCGTATGAACGTCCTGCTTTAAGTAAAAAATTATGGCTAGATGATGAATTTACTGAAGAAGACATAAAAGTCGGTGCCGAAAAACAAGCAAATGTTAGCTTTAAATTTAACACAACGGTCAATAAAATCGATCGGGAAAATAAATCGATTCAATTAGGAGACGACCTAGTTGTTTGTTATGACAAATTATTGCTGGCAACCGGTGGTGAACCTATGACCATTGATGGACCTGATGATCCGCATGTCATTGTTTTTAGAGACTGGTCTGATTACCGTAAATTGCGTCAATTTAGCGGCAATAATAAACACGTCATTGTCATCGGCGGTGGTTATATTGGAAGTGAGATTGCAGCGGCACTAGCGCAAAATGAAACCCAAGTGACGATGGTTTATCTAGAAAATACATTAGGTGAAAGCCAGTTCCCTGAGGCAATTACTACTGAATACGAAGACACCTTTAAAAAAGGTGGCGTCAACTTGATAAACGGCAAAAAAGCTGAATCTTATCAACGAGATGGCGATCAATTGGTAGTTACTTTAGACGATGGTTCACAAATCACAGGAGATACTATTGTTATTGGTTTAGGTGTCTCTCCAAGGATAACTCTGGCAAAAGCTAGCGGACTGAAATTAGCTGGAGATGGCGTTGAAGTAGATGAATATCTGCAAACTAGCGATCCTTCAATTTGGGCCGCCGGAGATATTGCATATTATCCAGATAAAATATTGGGACGCCAAAGAATTGAACACGTAGATCATGCTAGAAATTCTGGAGAACAAGTGGGTAGAAACATGGCTGGAGCACACGCTGCCTATACGCACACTCCTTATTTCTATTCCAATATCTTTTCAATTGCATGGCAAGCAATTGGAACATTGGATCCAACTTTACCACAAGTATTTGATAAAAGAGCAGACGGAACGATTGTTTATTTCTTAAAAGAAGACCGTCTTGTGGGCGTTCTGATTTGGAACGTTAAGGTAGATCTAGATGATGTTCGAAATCTCTTAGCAAACCCAACAGTTAAAGATGATTTAGTCGGTTCAATCAAAGAAAAATAAATCATTTACTAAAATGATTTTAGTTTTAACAAAGCAAGTTATCCATGTTTTAATACTGGATAACTTGTTTTTTATTAACTTAAAATTAAATAAAGAAGTTTGTCGTTTGCTTATTGATTTTTAGTAGTAAAAAAAGTTATGATGATTTAAATACATAAAAAAGAAGAGGGGGAAAACGATGGCTCGTAAAAAAAAAGAGGTTACTTTTAAACAAGTTTTTCTTTGGAGTAGTTTTTTGATGATTATTCATTTGCTTTTCCAAAACCTTCATTGGATAAATATTTTATGGGGGCTATTGATTGTACCTGTTATCGTTCCTACAGCCTACTATTTTATTAACGGCCGTAGTTTTAAGCCTCTCAATTATGAAAACAGCGATTATTTTAATGGTATCATGGGATTTTTTGTATTGTTATCAGTAGCGTTAATCATTCTTATAACAGTATTCATTGGTGTTTTTGCGCCAAACTTACTTTAATAAATATCTGAACTAAAATCTAATTTAGAAAAAGTAATTAACTATAAAGGCGGTAATTATGAAAAAATACAAAGGCGTGCTATTTTTTGATTTAGACGGTACACTTTTAAATCGTGATTCGCAAATAAGCCTAGAAAATTTGTGGTTATTAGAACACCTGGCAAAACAAAATTATTTATCAGTAATTGCTAGTGGACGTTCACCTAAAGAAATTGAAGAAATCACCGAACAAACAGCGATTAGCTCTTATGTTAGTTTAAACGGACAATATGTAGTTATTGAAGGAGAAGTTTTTGCAGATCATCGGATTGCACCAGAATTGGTTGACGAAGTGATGACATTTTCACAACAATTAGGTCATCCCGTTGCTTGTTATACTCCTACAGAATATCGAGTTAACTTTATTGATGAAGCAACAAAGAAATTATATCAATTGGATAATGCACCACTACCACAAGTAGATCCCGATTTCCAAACTACAGTTGGGGTCAATATGCTATATTTATTTAGCGAAAAAATATCAGATGACAAATTATTGGAAGAAAAGTTTAACGAAGTCCTTACCTTTTACCGTGATAGTCCTTTTTCAATTGCCATTGTGAATAAAAACCGTTCAAAAAAAGCGGGGATTCAAGAGTTGCTTACACATTTGGAGCTAACGGATTTGATGAATACGTATGCTTTTGGTGACGGTAACAATGACATTAGTATGTTTGAGGTAGTGAAATATTCGGTTGCTATGGGCAATGCAGGAAGTAATGTGAAAAAAGCAGCTACATTTGTGACCCATGACAATGAGACAAACGGTATTCATCACGCCTTACAACACTATGGTCTTCTTTAATCATTAATTAAATTAAAATTATAAAACTCGGGGGAAATAAGATGTACGTGACTCGTTACCAAGAAAAATTTCAAGATGAATTTATCAAATTAAATAAAAGCTGGATTGAAAAATTTTTCGCACTCGAATCCCACAATTTAGAACAGTTAGATCATATTGAAGACTATTTAAATCAAGGGGCAATGATTTATTTTGGCATAGAAGAGGAGCAAGTTTTATCTACTTGTATGGCGGTCCAATTAGAAGAAGGGGTCTGGGAAATTTGTAAATTTGCCACCAATGAAAAATTTCAAGGAAAGGGCGCTGGAAAAGCGGTTTTTAAAGCTTCCATCGATTATGCTATTGAACAAGGCGCCCAAAAAATCGTCATTTATTCAAATCATATTTTAAAACCAGCCATACATATTTATCAAAGCTTTGGTTTTAACGAAGTCCCCGTAACAATTGACGATTACCAACGTTGCAATTATCAAGCAGAATTAATGGTTGAATAATTTATCAGTGAAAGTGAAACATTTTCTTACGCTATAGGGAAAGAATTAACGAAATAATCCCCATCTTTCCGGGCTTAGGGAGTGAATCAGAACTTTACCCCCTGTCTTTATCTTATGATTTTTCATTTTCTAACAATTTGAATTTACCCAAAATCTGAAGGGCCTATCCAATAAAAGAAAACCGCGCCGTTATCCCCAGTGGAAAACTGGGCAACGACGCGATTTTTCTTTATCCACAAGGCCAATCTGTGGACACAAAAAGCCTTCCGCTATGGTA
>JAKDZT010000140.1 GCA_030462125.1 Tetragenococcus sp. | reverse complement strand
GTATCATTTATACGCCTAAACGGAACAATCCATTCGAAGGAGATTGGTATAACCAAGATCTCAAACAAGAAAGTGAATTTGAAGGCGTAGATGACTTAAATATTGAAATGGTTAGAAAAAGTGGATGATAACAAACTGCACTGTGTACAAACCGACGCTTAACGTGATCTTCTTAAGCGTCGGTTTATTTTGTTATTAAAAGAATACTTGTACCCACTCCCTTGTCATTTGAGCCAGCTTCTTCACTGTGCTAAACTATAGATAAACAAAGTAAGCGCTTACTTCTTTATTTTTGCTTTACTTACATAATTAAAAACTTAATTTAGGAGGAATTTTGCATGACAAGCTTCATAGAATGGGATTTTTTGACGGACTTTATCGAAAAGGCTTTCGCTGCTTATGGAGTACCTCAAGAAGATGCTAAGATTTGTACGGATATTTTGTTGCAGGCGGATAAAAAAGGAATTGAAAGTCATGGTGTGAACCGTTTTAAGCCTATTTATATCGATCGAATTAAAGCAGGTATTCAAAATCCAATTACAAAATTCGATATTGTACGTGAAACGCCTACCACTGCTGTTGTTGATGGTCATGACGGCATGGGACAAGTCATTGGTCATCAATCAATGCAGCTGGCAATTGATAAAGCCAAAGAATATGGCATGGGCATGGTCGCAGTGAGAAACTCCACGCATTATGGTATAGCTGGCTATTATACGGATATGGCAGCTGAGGCTGGCTGTATCGGAATGTCGGGTACAAACGCTCGTCCTTCTATCGCCCCTACTTTCAGTGTAGAAAATAAATTAGGAACCAATCCTTTAACGGTCAGCTTCCCAACTGATGAAGAATTTCCATTTTCATTAGATTGTGCGACTTCTATTATTCAAAGAGGAAAAATCGAACTATATGAAAGACAAGGTACAGATACGCCAGCAGGTGCAGTCATCGGACGTGATGGTTCAGCAATGACTGATTCTCCTGAAATTTTAAAAGCACTACAAACCGGAAATGCTGCCTTAGCGCCTCTAGGTGGGATTGGCGAAAAACTTTCCGGCTATAAAGGATACGGTTATGCCACAATTGTTGAAGTTCTCTCTGCTGCTTTACAACAAGGAAACTTCTTAAGTATGTTATCAGGAATCGGTGAAAATGGCGAAAAAGCAAAATATCATCTAGGTCATTTCTTCATTGCTATTGATACCGAAGCTTTTATGGGATTAGAAAGCTTTAAGAAAACTGCTGGTGATATTCTACGAGAACTACGTGCCGCAGAAAAAGCTCCTGATGCAGATCGAATCTACACACCTGGTGAAAAAGAATATCTTGTTTGGCAAGAACGTCAAAAAACTGGCTTACCTGTGAATGAATCTGTGCAAAAAGAATTAATTGAAATTCGTGATGAAGCAGGGTTAGCGGATTATCGTTTTTCATTTGAAGAATAAAAAGACTTATAATTTATTTCGCTGTTATATTATATTTTTCTAAACTAAAAGTTGAAAATTAGTAAGCAACTGAAAGATAAAGTTCATTATTGAATTGAGTCTTAATTTTAAGCATATTAAACACAAATATTTAACTATCAATATTCCTTGAATTAGGTTAAAATATACTCACCCCAAAAAGGGGAAATGTATGGTAACTGTTATAGAAAACTAAATTTTTTCAAAATGATGAAAAGTAGACAGACAAGTATATAACTTTTAGGGGTGGGTAAAAATGAGAAAAAAGAAAAAACACAAGAAAAGTTTGGCGGAAAAGTTGAAAAGTATGGGGCCAGCAGCCATAGTAACCAGCGCCTTTGTTGGCCCTGGTACTATTACAACAACAACACTGGCCGGCGTTAATTTCAAGTATGCATTATTATGGGCCGTCCTTTTTTCTGGTTTGTCACTCATTATTCTAATGGAGATGGCAGGAAGAATAGGAATCATTTCCAATCATGATATCGCAGAAGCAGCAACGGCAAGTTTTTCAAATAAAAAAGTAGCTGCTATCGTTATCAAAAGTATTATTGTGCTCACCTTATTTGTTACTGCTTTTGGTCTTGAAGCTGGAAATCTTATTGGTGGTTCATTAGGGTTAGCTGATGCTGTGAATTTACCTCAATGGCTCTCAGCGATTATCCTTGGAGTAGCTGCTTTTTATGCAGTAGCTGTGGGAACTGCTAAAACACTTGAAAAGTTAATGACGTTTTTTGTGAGTCTAATGGGACTCATCTTTGTGCTCACAATGATACTTGTAGGCCCCAATTATATGGAGGTCTTAAATGGCTTTATTCCAACAAATATTCCAGAAGGCTCAGGCGTAAATATTATTGCACTGATCGGAACGACATTGATTGGTATTAATATATTAATGCATGCAACAACAACTGCACAAAAGTGGCAAGGTTCTACTCATTTAGAAGATGCTAATTTTGATATTTATTTTAATGTAGGTATAGGAACCATTATTACTTTTGCAATTATCATTACAAGTGGAACGGTTTTATACGGAAGTGGGACAAGTGTAGATACTCCAATTGTCTTTTCTCAAATGTTAGAGCCTACGTTAGGAAACTATGCTAGAATCATTGGAAATATAGGCATTGCGGCTGCTGGATTGTCTTCAGCGATTGCTACCCCACTCATTTTAAAAACCGTGTTAGCTAGATTATTTCGCTGGGAAGCTAATGGTACAAAAGCACGAGTAACAGGAGGTTTAGCTGTTATTTTTGGCTCAATATTCGCAGCTTTTGGCACAAGTCCAACACAAATTATCGTCTTTGCCTCTGCACTTAGTGGATTATTTTTGCCTATCGTAGCTATTTTAATTATGATTGCTGCAAATAATAAAGAATTACTACAGGAACATAAAAATAATCTTTTCCAAGACATTCTTGGCGGCATCGCAACGTTAGTTACTCTAGGTCTAGGTATCAATAGTTTGCTTAATTTCTTTGAAAATTTATCGAATTTGTAGTGCGAGATGAGCAAAATTTGTGAAGACGACTATTCCTAATTGTACAGAAATAATACTTACCAAGAAAGTTATTAAAGTTTTCCTATTTTTTATACAACAAACCCAGGCCTTAATCAAAGAACTGGATTTGTTTCTTTTTATATAGTCTCAGTTTCTCTTGCTTCTATCACTTTCTTCCCAAAATCACTTTCTGGAAAATGGTTAACCGCATCTTGTAATTGCTCTTTTGGCAAGTCAGCTCCAAACAATGGGCTCCCTGGTTCTAAAATAATGCCCCTTTTTAACGGTCCAATGAATAGTGGGTCAAATCCAAAATCATTAATGATTTGAGCAGTCGTTTTACCAACAGACTCATCATCTGCTGCATAGGCAATCGCCTTACGGTCCGGTTTTCCAGCAGCACGTGTTTCATCTTCTAAATCATGGTAACCCATATGATTAAACGCTTTGACTACTACACTATCTTTTAAAAAGTTCTGTACCACTTCAGAAGAAGAAATTTGAAAATCCGAAATGGTATTTTCCTTGCCGTCAACTTCCCACCAATAATTCATGGCATCAATGACAATTTTTCCTGTTAGTTCTGTTTGTAGAATTGTTTGGTACTTGCCAAGCGGTAAAGCAAGTACAACTATATCTGCTTTTTCAGCAACTTCTTTTGCGGTCAGCGCTTGTGCACCAGGTGCTAACACTTCAACCGTTAATGAAATCTTTTCGACCGAACCTGACCCAGCAATAAGCACATCGTAACCGGCAGCGACTGCTAAACGCGCCAATGTTGTCCCGAGCTTTCCAGCTCCTAAAATTCCTAATGTCCTTTTATTCAATCCTCACACCCGCTTGTAGTAATTCTTTAACTCTAGGGATCACTTTCTCGCCGTATAATTGAATAGTTTGAAGACGATCCTTTTGTGTCTGTCCTCCGCCACCATACACCAAATCAAAGCGCTGTATATCCATTTGGGTCATGACTTGAGCAATCCTTTGGGCCACGGTCTCAGGGCTACCTATATAATAAGAACCTTGCGTAACTTCAAATTCAAAACGATCACGACTCATGGCCGACCAACCACGTTCTACACCAAGTTGATCCATCATTTTTTTGATATATTTCCAACCAATTTCTCTAGCCTCGGCATCCGTATCCGCAATAACACCGTGTGAATGCATTCCTACTGGATGAATAAGCGTGCCAAATTTTGCCGCCGCACGTTTATACAGATCAATGTATTGATTAAAACGTAGCGGGTTCCCCCGATAACTGCTAACATGACTGAAAAGCCATATTTAGCTGCGCGAATAATGGAATCCGGAGAACCACCAACGCCAACATAAGTTTCCAACTTTTCTTCCATTTTTGGGTAAACTTGTGCATTTTCTAAAGTCTGCGTAACGCGTCCTTGCCAAGTTACCGGTTCGCCTTTTAATAGTTCATTGAATAACGCAATCTTTTCTTCAAACAAGTCTTCGTAATCTCGCAAATCATAACCGAATAACGGAAACGATTCTGTGAATGAACCGCGCCCCAACATGATTTGTGCACGACCATTAGATAATGCATTCAGTGTTGCAAACCGTTCATACACTCTCACCGGATCGTCTGAACTTAAAACGGTAACGCCCGTTCCTAAAGTAATATTTTTTGTCACCATCGCTAAAGCCGCTAAGACTGTATCCGGACTAGAAATCGCATATTCTTCTCGATGATGCTCACCTAAAGCAATCACGTCGATTCCCAATTGATCAGCTAACTTCCCTTCTTCAATCGTATTTTTTATTGATTGACTATAACTCAAACGCTCCTGCGTTCGTTCATCGTAAGCCACATCACCAAACGTATCTAGACCAAATACTAATTTGTTACTGCTTATCATTTTTGTACTCCTCTATATTTATTA
>JAKDZT010000139.1 GCA_030462125.1 Tetragenococcus sp. | reverse complement strand
AAATAACAGTTTCCCTACTAAATTACCTAGCAAGTTTTGTATTTCTTCCTGTAGGAGATAAAATACTGACTTTATTAATCCTATCTAGTGGCACCACGCGGATAAGTTGAGAATTGTCTTTTGTCTTTATAGCAATCTGACCTTGATTCATATTTTTTCGGATCAACCAACCGACCAGTACTTCAAATTTATCCACTTTTTCTGTTTTTAATTGAAGGACCAATAAACTTTTTTGCAGACCAGCTTCTTGTAGTTTAGATCGAATATATTCTAAATTTTCCTTGTCAACGCGCTTATCATGGTCATCGCTTAAAAAAGAATCTAATAATGTGGCAGAATACAACAGGATAAATTTTCCTAATTTATTTAAAACCTTAGGCTTTTTTTCCATAAATATCTTCCTTCCTTAGATTTTAAGCTTCTTCTTTAAAACGAGTAAACCATGGTTTAAGTCCTTCCATCAACATCTGATAAGTTTTTTCAAACTGTCCTGAATACCATGGATCCGGAATTTCCTGGTCCTGTTTTCCTTGAACGACTTCCATATATAAATGAATTTTATCTGCTGTTCCTTGCGGAGCACGCTTGCTTAAATCAGCTATATTTTGATTATCCATCCCAATAATCCAATCGAAGAAATAGTAATCTTCCCTTCTGATGGGACGTGAACGCATTGTACTATAGTCAATTGCTTCACGCTTTAAAATTGCTTGTGTAGCAGGATGAGGCCTATTTCCTTGCTGCAAGCTGCTAGTACCTGCTGAATCTATTTGTAATATGTATCCTCTTTGTCGACTATATTCTCTCATCAGCCCTTCTGCCATGGGAGAACGACAGACATTGCCTAAACAAACAAATAAAACTTTTGGCATATAATTCTCCTTTATATCACTTACTCCAATTTGGTTTGATAAGGATAATGGAAATGTTCATAAGAACGAGCAGTAGCAATCCTTCCTCTCGGTGTCCGCTTTAAAAAACCTTTCTGGATTAAAAAAGGCTCATACATATCTTCTACCGTCGCTTGTTCTTCTCCAATATTAACTGACAATGTGTTCAACCCAACCGGGCCGCCTTCATATAATTCAATCATGGTCTTAATTAATTTTTGATCAATATAATCCAGCCCCTCACTATCAACTTGCAATAGCGTTAAAGCTTTATCTGCAATTTTTTGATCGATGACTCCATCGGCTTGCACTTGAGCAAAATCTCGAATTCTTTTTAACAAACGGTTAGCAACTCGTGGCGTCCCTCGAGAACGCCGGGCAATTTCTGTCGCTCCTTGGCTAACAATTTCTGTCTGAAAAACAGTTGAAGAGCGTAAAACAATTTCTTTTAGGTCTTTTTCTTCATAATATTCCATATGGGAAATAATACCGAAGCGATCTCTTAAGGGCGCAGAAAGTAAACCCGCTCTTGTAGTAGCACCAATTAAAGTAAAGGGAGGTAAAGGAAAATGAACAGGGTGACTTGTTGTCCCTTCGCCTACCATAATATCCACATAAAAATCTTCCATCGCTGAATACAACATTTCTTCAACGACTCGTGGTAAGCGGTGAATTTCATCTATAAACAATACATCACCAGGTTCTAATTCGTTTAATGTCGCAATTAGATCCCCAGGTTTTTCAATGGTTGGACCACTTGTCGTACGTATATTAACTTCCATCTCATTGGCAATCACCATTGCCATAGTTGTTTTTCCTAAACCTGGCGGGCCATATAACAGTACATGATCAAGCGCCTCTTCTCTATTTTTAGCGGCCTTAATATAGATCGCCAACTCTTCTTTTACTTTATCTTGTCCAATGTATTGTGCCAAAAATTGAGGTCGTAAAGTTTTTTCATAAATTTCTTCTTCCTGGTTGGCATCTGGCGAACTCATTCGCTCTGTCATGTCCTCCCTCCTTCATATAAAAAAATTATTTTTTCATCATCACTTTTAATCCCGCTCTTAAATATTGGTCGGTAGTCATAGGAGCTTCTTTTTCCAATGTTTTATAAACCTTTTTCGTTTCCTTACTAGTATAACCCAAGGCTTGCAGAGCTTGTATTGCTTCATCCAAAGCTAAATTTTCATCTGGCGCAGATACTGTATCTTGATTAGCAGCCGGTGCTTCTCCAAGTTTCCCTTGTAAATCCAAGACTAATTGCTGCGCAGTTTTCTTACCAACACCAGGGAATTTTGTTAAAAAAGTAATATTAGAAGATTCTATAGCTGTAATTAACCCTTCATGATCTTCATTTGCCATAATAGCTAGTCCACTTTTAGGTCCGATACCAGAAACACTGATCAAACGTAAAAATAAGTTTTTTTCCTCTAAGGTATTAAAGCCATATAAGGTGTGAGCATCTTCTCGCACGACTTGATGAACAAAAATTTTTATTTGTTGATTCATTTGGCTGCTATACTGATAAGGGTTTCCCACAGCGATTTGAAAACCAATTCCGTTGGTTTCTACAACGATATAAGCAGGATGTATTTCTGTTAAATAACCAATAATATATTCGTACATAACTTTTCCTTTCTGCACGTATGTTCCCTTATTATAACATAACTCCCAGAAAAAGAAAAAATCCGCTTTAATTTAAAGCGGATTTCTTATCCAGCACTCATCTCAACTATTCCACATACTTTACATAATCTCCGTAACCTTTTTCTTCCATCTCGGAAAGAGGGACAAATGACAAAGCAGCCGAATTAATGCAATAACGCAAACCGCCCTCTTCTTGCGGTCCGTCATTAAAGACATGACCCAAATGTGAATTTGCTTGACTACTTCTTACTTCTGTACGAGGTTGTGCTAAAGTAAAATCGGCATTTTCTTGGATGCTTGAGCCGGGTATCGGTTGGGAAAAAGAAGGCCAACCGCAACCAGCATCATATTTACTCGAAGAAGCAAAAAGCGCTTCTCCACTTACAACATCAACGTAGATTCCTTTTTCATAGAAATCATCATACTTTCCTGAAAAAGGTCGTTCAGTCGCATTTTCTTGGGTCACCGCATAAGCAGTAGATGAAAGTTGCTCTTTTAAATCTTTTTTTGTTTGTTCAGACATTTTATCACCTTCTTAGTTCTATTTTCTCTTGTTCAGGCTCATTTGTCTAATTTTCTGCATTTCTTTTATAAAATAAAAAGTGATTGGGCAACAAGTTCGATCCTTGACGTAAGAAAGAATCACGAAAAATTCATCTTTTGAAAACTCAACAAAAAAAAGAGAGGTATCCGAAAAAATCATTGTTTGTGTGTTAACAATATCGTGTTAGTTGCGTTCAAAAGTCCGAAAAAAGTCCCTCATATGCTTTAGCACGTGAGAGACTTTTCTCTAGCTACTTCCTCTTGAAAGGGTTTGTTTATTGCGAGTCCTTCATGTGGTGAGCGTGGTGGCTTCCGTGTATGGCAAGTTGTTCATAAAAAAAGGCTTCATTTTGAATGCTTATTTCAAAAAATCCTCATTTTTATAAGCTGGGTTTGGATATTTGTAGAATCCTTCACCAGATTCAGCCTCAAGCTTACCTTTATCCAAGTAATTTGACTTAAAATAGTCAGCAACTCTCTTGGCAGTTTCGTCTCCTGCTTCCCCTTTTGCCTTGGAGAGGTTATAAGGTGTACGAATCCCAACCATATCTATAGTGGCAAACGGTCCACGCGGGGCTCCCGTCGCAGCCATCCACGTTTTATCAATCGTTTCAGCATCTGATACTCCATTGACTAACAATTCTTGAGCGGCTTCTAAAAATGGAACCAATAGGGAATTCAAGATATATCCGGGTTGCTCTTTGTAGATTGGAAGTGGAATCATGCCGATCTCATTAGCAAAATCCATTAAATCTCCGAATACCTCCATATCTGTTCCTTCATGCTTCATAATTTCAGCTGTATTATTAAGCCAAATTTCATTTGCAAAATGTAGCATTAAGAATTTTTCCGGACGTCCTGTTTCTTCAGCAAATTGGCTTGGAAGCATCGTCGATGAGTTAGATGCAAAAATCGTATGCTTCGGAGCAACTTCTGCTAGTTGGTGATAGAAGCTTATTTTAATATCTGTGACTTCTGGGACAACCTCAATCACCAAATCCGCCTGCTCAACAGCTTTTCCTAAATCAGAATAAAAGCTCATACTGTCATAAGTTTGATTGACCTGCTCATCGGTAGCACCAAGATCTTCTTTGTAGCGCTCTTTAAGCTTTTTAATACGTCCCTTTGCCTGCTCAATAGCTTCATCACTAATATCATATAAGCTTACGTCAAAACCTTTAAAGGCGATCTGATAAGCAATCTGACTGCCTAACACGCCACCTCCAGCAACTGTTACATTTTTGAATTTCATAGATGACCCTTCTTTCTGATATTTGCGAAAATTTTTAAGTGAAATATCACCGTATATATTTATTCTAAACCTCTGTTCTTATATTTTCAACTTTATATACTTACAAAAAGTAATTAATTGTGCTTAGGAGAAAAAGCCTAACCCCACTTCGAATCATTAAAAACCCGGGGGGGGGAAGTTTGGATTAATTGGGACAAACTTCCCCCCGAATTTTTTCTTTTCTATTTTTTTGTTTTCTTTTGTGATTTTTTTCGTAAATTGTTCGTCATAAAGAGCAGACGGGCTGCATTTATCACCTTGGGTTTATCCCCCAACAAGGAAATCGAGTGAATCTTAAATTCGCCTTCACCTGTGTGTACATATAGAAAAAGTTCCGAAAAGCAATCAATAAAATTGCTTTTCGGAACTTTTGATCCAGTTTTTCTTTTTTTATTTTATAAAAAAAGAACCCCAAAATTGGAGTCCTCTTCATTTGCGTGGCGACGTCCGACTCTCACAAGGGGACAACCCCTCACTACAATTGGCGCT
>JAKDZT010000022.1 GCA_030462125.1 Tetragenococcus sp. | reverse complement strand
TTTATCATATTAAAAATCATTATTATAGAAGTCATCCGACGATTAATCCGAATGGCATTGTGCCAGTGGGTCCAGAATTAGATTGGCGTTTGGCTGATTAAAATAAATCTCTGGCTTTTCATATTGCCAGAGATTTATTTTTCTTGTTGAGATATCTATTTTGTAATGTCTTTTTATATAAAAATATATTTCTGAAAATTCTAATTTTCTTTTGACATACAACAAATAGTATTGTATAGTGAAACGCAAATATCAGTATGCTTTGAAAAGAAAAGTACAAAACGAAGAATTTTAAAGAGAGCTTCAGCAGGTGAGAAGAAGCATTGGACGCGTTTTGGAAAATGGTCTTTGAGCATTTGACTGCAAGCAAAAGTTAGTGGTCAACGGGAGTACCCGATATCGTATAATGGTATCAATGGTGTACCAGAAGAGATTAGAACTGTGAAGTTCTAATAAACAAAGGTGGTAACGCGAAGCTTCAGCTCTCGTCCTTTTCAGTTAATGAAAAGGACGAGAGCTTTTTTATTATAATACAAAGCAATTTAACGATTGAATAGGAATGGTTAGACAACTTGTTAGTCAAAGGAAGGAGCATAATGAGATGGAAATTACTTTACTACAAATCGATGTCATTTTTGGCGATCCAGATCAAAATTATCGTCATATTGAACAAGTATTTAAAAAGGCTGATTTAAGACCTGAGCAATTAGTCATTTTACCCGAACTTTGGGATACAGGGTACGATTTGACTCGTCTGCCACAAATTGCAGATGAAAATGGGGTTCGAGCTCAAAAATTTTTAGCACATTTAGCAAAAAAATACCAAGTTTATCTTATAGGAGGTTCAGTGGTTCGACAGAATACAGCAACTTTTTTTAACACAACTTACGTTTACGATCCAGATGGAATGAAAATAGGCAGCTATGATAAAGTCCATTTATTTCGCTTGATGAAAGAAGACCAATTTTTATCTGCAGGAAATAAAACACTTCTTTTTGATATTCATGATTTTCATATTGCTTGTGATATCTGTTATGATCTGCGTTTTCCAGAATGGTTCAGAAAGCAAGCAAGTATGCAGGCGAATCTTTTTGTTGTCCCGGCGCAGTGGCCGATTCAGCGTTTAGACGCATGGAAAAAATTATTACAGGCGCGGGCGATTGAAAATCAAGCCTATGTCATTGGCGTTAATCGGGTTGGCAGTGACCCCGAGAATCAATTTGCGGGACATTCGTTGGTTGTTGACCCATTAGGCAAAGTAATTAAAGAATTAGGTGAATCAGAAGAAATTGGGAAAGTAATGATTTTCAGTGACGAAATAACAGCAAGTCGCAAAGAAATTCCAGTTTTTTCAGATCGTCGTCCTGAACTATATTAATTATGTATGAAAGAAGGAAAATAGATGGCACTATCTGAACGATTGCAACAATTGCCAGACCAATTCTTTGCTAGTTTAGTGAAAAAAGTGAACCAGAAAAAGGCGGAAGGTTACGATGTCATTAATTTAGGCCAAGGAAATCCGGACCAACCTACTCCTGAATTTATCATTAAAGCAACCCAAAAAGCATTAGAAATCCCAGAAAATCATAAATATTCTTTGTTTCGCGGGAATCCACCCTATAAACAAGCTGCTGCTGATTTTTATCGACGAGAATATGGTGTAGAACTTGATCCAGAAAAGGAAATTGCGGTATTAGGTGGTTCCAAAATTGGTCTGGTAGAATTACCGTTAGCGGTAATGAACCCAGGAGAAACGCTCCTTTTGCCAGACCCGGGATATCCGGATTATTTATCTAGTGTGGCTCTTGCTCAAGTGAAAAAGAAACTGTTTGCACTAAAACCAGAAAATCAATATTTACCGGACTATGAAGCTTTTGAAGAAGATTTGACTGAAGCAAAATTACTCTATCTAAATTATCCACATAACCCGACAGGCGCACAAGCAACAGCTAATTTTTTCACAAAAACAGTTGCAATGGCCAAAAAGCATCAAACCATGATTGCTCACGATTTCGCTTATGCAGCATTAGGCAGTCCCAAACCACGTAGTTTTTTACAAATTCCCGGCGCAAAAAAGGTGGGCGTGGAGTTTTATACGTTATCAAAAAGCTTTAACATGGCTGGTTGGCGCGTGGCTTTTGCATGTGGAAATGCCGAAATTATCGAAGCCATCAATTTGATTCAAGACCACCTCTTTGTAGGTCTGTTTCCAGCGTTGCAAGAAGCAGGAGTTGCGGCATTGACGGCTAAAGATAATCAAATTCCCGAGCTGAATCAACTATATCAAGAACGCCGGGAAACTTTTGTGAAAGCAGCTGAAAAAATTAATTGGCACGCTTATCCCACAAAAGGCGCATTTTATGCATGGATGCCGGTTCCAGCAGGCTATACCAGTGAAACTTTTACTGATTTATTGCTGGAAAAAGCCCATGTAGCTGTTGCTTCAGGTATTGGCTTTGGGCAACAAGGAGAAGGCTATGTGCGGATCGGATTGACGATTGATAAAGAACGTTTAAAAGAAGCAGTAGCAAGAATTGCAAAATTGGATTTATTTTGATGAAGAGTATAGGCTGACAAAAAAATTACAGTATTTTTGCGGAGACAAGGGGTTGTGTATCAAATTGTAGCTGCTGTCCATTCGGTCTAGCAAAGGAACGGACTAGGTAAAAAATGAAACAATTGGCTTCCTATCTGAAAGAACATCCTTATTTTGGAGGCTATGTAATAGGACTGATTGTTGTAGGCTTCCAAGTGAACTATACAAATAGCTTGGGTTGATCGAGGGAATTGATCGTAATTATACCGTGATAAATCGTTGTTTTAAAACTAAAATTGTTCTCTTATTAGAAAGAGATTTGACATAAACCCTACTTCATGAAGTATAATAAAAGGAATCTACTCAGCTACTCCCAAAACTTGTTTTAAACGCGGTAAGGAGAGGATATTGTGCAAGATGAAAAAATAAATAAGATTCCTCGTTTGATCGATGAAGTTGAAAAAGTGATTTTTGGTAAACGAAAAGTTATTCAATTAACGATTGCAGCATTACTGGCGGGCGGTCATGTACTTTTTGAAGATGTACCTGGTGTAGGTAAAACTCTGATGGTTAAAACGTTAGCTAAAGCCATAAAAGGTACATTTTCACGTGTCCAGTTTACGCCAGATTTATTACCCAGCGATGTTACCGGTGTCACCATTTTAAATTCACAAACCAATCAATTTGAGTTTCGTCCGGGGCCTATTTTTACTACGGTTTTGTTGGCAGATGAAATTAATCGAACGACACCTAGGACTCAAGCGGCTTTACTAGAAGCTATGTCAGAAAGAGCTGTAACGATCGATAACCATACCTACTCGCTGTCTTCTCATTTTTTTGTTTTAGCTACTCAGAATCCTGTGGATTACGAAGGAACATATCCTTTGCCAGAAGCACAACTCGATCGATTTTTATTTCGTTTGTCTATTGGGTATCCTTCTTTTGATGACGAGTTGAAATTAATGTTCAATAATCAACAAGCTGAAGTAGCAATTGAACAAATTGTTAGTGCAGAGGAAGTTGAAGAGTTAAAGACATTAGTAGCTGAGGTGTATGTTGATAAGCAAGTGGCAAAATATGCCTTACAATTGGTTACGGCTAGCCGAAATCATTCGGCAATCGCCTTAGGAGTCAGCCCTCGAGGGAGTGCAGCCTTTATTCACGGCGCGCGAGCCTATGCATTAACTCAAGGAAGAACTTACGTCACACCTGAAGATTTACAAACAATCCTGCCTGCGAAATTTGGACACCGCTTGCAATTAAAGGGTGGTTACCATGATACTAAGCAGCTTAGGACGGTAATAGACCAACTGATTGAGGAAGTACCGATTCCGGTTCGGCAGGTGAAAAGATGAAATATTTTCAGCAGATTTGGCATTGGTTGGCCCTATTGTTCGTTTATTTATTTATAGTCGTTTATGCGCTAGCGTTTCCATCCGATATTGGATGGGCTTTGTTCATATTTGCTACGCTAGTTGTCTTGACAGAAATTTTTAGCCTGATTGGTGCGCTACAAAATATTCAATTTAGGGCGCAGTCGTATTTAATTGTACACGTTGGCGAGACAGTCCCCGTTCAAATCAAGATGAAAAAGCGGCGAGGTAAGCTCCTCTGGCTGGCTAACCTTAAGCTTTTTTCTCCTCAATATCTGGAAACGTTTAACTACTTGTTTTATCATGGACAACAAAAACAACTGCTAGTTACTTGGAAAGTACGCACACGAGGCTCAGTTAAAAAGCAGACAATTCATCTTGTTGGTTCAGACCTTTTTGGCTGGTTTAAAAAAGAAGCCGCTAACCAATTTACGGTGAATTGGCTGGTATTGTCGCCTATTCATTTGTTAAGCAAGCAAGCTGCTTATTTTTTTCAAAAATCATTGTCGAGTACGTCCCAAAATTTTGGTGAGCATTCTTTTAAAATTAAAAAATTCCGTCCCTACCAGCCTGGTGATCGGCTAGGTCAGGTTGATTGGAAAATATCAAGTAAGCAGCAAGAATTAATTTTACGTGAATATGAACAAAAAGAACCAAGTAAGACAATTTTGCTTTTTTATGGGGCGAATAGTCCTTACTTTGAGGAACTTTTGAGTTTGTTTTATTCTTTGTGGCAAGAATTATCAGCACAAGAAGTTCAATTCATCCTCTTAGGCCAACAAGTTAAAAATCAAATGCGTATAACAGAAGAAGATTTTGCTATGGTTGAACCCTTAGAACAGGAAGTTGAAATTCCTGATTTTGGGCAAAAGCAGGTCATTATTCTTATTCCAGAAGCCAACCTACAGCCTACAACACTGCGGCCTGTTCAAGTATATGATTATCCGCAGCTACTGCAGCGACTAAAGGAGTGAGGCGATGCCAAAAAGAATTTATAATAAAGCAATTCCGATAATACTCACATTTTTCACTTTTTCGATTGCATTTTACCAGCTTTTAAAGATTTACCATATGGAAAACCAGCTAAATGTTAATATTGTAGTTATTGCCCTACTTTGTTTGATTGCGGGGATTATTCCTCGATGGTTTCTGAAAATTCCTTTTTATTTTTTGGTCTTATACAGCGGATTATTTTTCAATTTTCCGCAAAACTTGTCCTTTTCTTTAAAGTGGGGGGCGGTTTTTTGGGAACGTTTGGTTCATTTAAATGGTTTATTTATAGCAGGAAGTATCGGCTATTTACCTGAAGAAATTGCGGTTAGTTTGGTATTTTTTGTTATGATTTTACTAATAGAATTAATTATTGAGTACGAACGAGTAATCATAAGTTATCTAATTATTATCAGCTATATGTTATTTTTAACGATTTATAATGATATCGAATTACAAGTAGAAATTGTGCTTTTTGCCAGTTTAGGACTATTACAGCGATTCTTGATTGTTCATAAAAAAAATAAACAAAACTACTTGGCTATCACAGCGGTGCTTAGTGTTTTCTTACTAGTTACGCTGATGATTCCTAGTGAATTTATCGAAATGAGAATGCTGGAGCCCAGCGCCACGCTCAGGAATTATTTGAATACCAAGGGCTTTTATCAATTTATTGAAGAAACTGGCGCAGGGAATTTGTCTCGTAGTGGGTTTAGTGAAAATGATAGAGTATTAGGCGGACCGCTTTTAGATGATAACCAAATAGTACTTGAAGCACAGCAATCCTCGCCTCACTATTGGCGCGTAGATAGTAAGAGTCTTTACACTGGCTCTGGTTGGGAAAATTCGGGGACTGAAGATGCAGCATTAGCCACATATAACGGACCACAAATCGAGCTAGCTAATAACGATTATCAAGGTTCTTTTGCCGAAAATGAAGAAATCACGCTTAGCCGTGAAACACCAGATACTTATCTGCCTTTACCTTATGGCGATAAACAGATAAAGGTTGGAGATGCGGCAACCGAACTCTATGTGAACCAAGAAACACAACGCGTAAACTTTCAAAATGCGTCTCAATCGGATTCGTTTCAGATCGATTGGCAAGATTTTGATTATACAATGGAAGAACTTGCCGATGTGTCTTTAACAATGCCAGATTCCACACTTGATTATTTACAACTACCGGAGCAACTGCCAGAACGGGTTACCGAGTTGGCAGAAGATCTAACAGCTGAAGAAGATACTTTACTTGGACAAGTAACAGCGATTCAAGATTACTTGAAAAATGCGGGGAATTTCCGTTATTCAAAAATTGATGCGGGTTTTCCTACAGAAAACCAAGATTATGTCGATCACTTTTTATTTGATTCTCAGGTAGGTTACTGTGATAATTTTTCTTCTGCGATGGTAGTGATGCTGCGCTCTGTCGGCATTCCAGCACGTTGGGCCAAAGGCTTTTCCAGTGGTGAAGAAGTAAGTGAGGGTCGTTATGTTGTACGCAATAGCGATGCCCATTCTTGGCCAGAAGTATATTTTGAAAGGTATGGTTGGCTGCCATTTGAACCAACGCCATCATTTTCACAACCTTTAGAACAAATTGATACTGCGATAAATGATGATACACAAACTTCGTCTACTAGTAGCTCTATTACAGAAGAGACGACTGAAACAAGTTCTACACAAACCAGCAGTAGTACAACCACAACCGAAAGTACAACTACGACAGAAACAAAAGAGACAGCGCCAACGACGAGTCGTTTCTTGTCACTTCCTCCACTTGTCAGAAATATTCTTTATGGATTATTAGCCGTAATTCTACTGGGATTTGTTTATATGTTGTGGAGCAACTATTTTTATTGGTACATGCTAGTTTTAATTAAAGTAAATAAAGCTTCTATTCTAAAAATTTATCCAAAATTATTGCACAAGGCTGAGAAATTTGTTTTGCGTACACCCGAGCAACCGTTAAATGATTACGCACAAGTTTTTGAAACAAAGTACCCTCAATTTGATAAAAGTTTCATCAAGCTCACTGCTAACTATGAGAAACGTCTTTATGGAGGAATAGAAAAAACAGATGAACGGCAACAAGACCTGATTGTTGAAGTAGCAAAACAACTTACTAAAATCAAAAAATAACAAAGCGCTTTTTTCCTATACCTTGTGACTGAACGAAAAAAACGATAAACTATTTATTAAGGAATAAGCGGATGAAACTTTGGACAAGTGTAAGGAAAGTCAGGTTTTACCAGGAAAAGAAGGCGGAGTATGACAAAAGTTCAAAAATGGGTTGTCTCATTGTTGGCGATGGTTGCTATTTTAGTTTTGGGGTTTAGTTTCCACTTGGTTAATAAAGCAAATACAAAAAAACAAGAAACAACGACAACAACTTCCACTTCTACAACTAAAAAAAGAACAAACGAGGAAGCGGAACAAGCGAAACTACTTGCCCAACAATATGATTACGATGGGGCGATTAAAGAATTAGAAGGCGCAGATACGAAATTAGCAGATAAATTAAAGACAAACTATGAACAAGAAAAAGAGCAGCTTGTAGCTTGGCAGGATCCAGAAAAAATCTCGCATGTATTTGTACACAGCTTGGTTGCTGATGCGGATAAAGCGTTTCATGATAAAGAACAAGCACAAGGTTATAAAGACTATATGATTACGATTTCTGAGTTTAAAAAAACCATTCAGCAACTTTATGACAATGGCTATGTGCTGGTTACGTTTGATGATTTAGTGAAAGAAGATTCAAAAGGCAAACTGCAATTTAAAGGGGTAGATTTACCAGAAGGAAAGAAGCCGCTAATTTTTTCTCAAGACGACGTAAATTATTATGAGTATATGAAAGACGCTGGCTTTGCTGAAAAATTGCTTGTAAACAAAGAAGGTGAAGTTAAAAATACTTATAAAGAAAACGGACAAGAAAAAACCGGCGATTATGATATGGTGCCTATATTGGATAAATTCGTAGAAGAACATCCTGATTTTTCTTATCGTGGTTCCAAAGGCATTTTAGCCTTAACTGGTTATAATGGTGCACTTGGTTATCGAACTTCTAAATCTGAATACGGAGACAACGAAAAAACAGAACAGGAAATCGCAAAAGCCAAAGAAGTTGCTGACCGGCTAAAAGATACAGGTTGGACGTTTGCTTCTCATACTTGGGGGCATATTAACATGGCAGAAGTTGGGCAAAAACAGATCGCTAAAGATACACAACGTTGGAAGGATGAAGTTGCCCCGATTATAGGGGATACTGATGTCCTAATTTACCCGCATGGAGCAGATATTAGCGACTTTCAGCCTTATGATAAAAATCCGAAATATGATTATCTAAAACAACAAGGATTTCGTATTTTTTGTAATGTAGATGCTTCGGTGCCTTCTTGGGGGCAATTCAATTCAGATTATTACCGTAATGCGCGCATTAACCTTGATGGGATTCGTTTCAAATCTGAATTAGACGGGCAGAATGATATTTTAGAAGATTTTATAAATGTAAAAGATGTCTATGATGATAAGCGAGATAAATAAAGAACAAGGAGGTCATCTGATTCTTGTTTTTGTATATTAGTGATAACGTCGTGCATTTATTTATATTTTCTTAATTTAGTATAGAAATTTTTAAGTTCATAGAACAAAGTATTGCCTTAAAGTAGACACTAAAGGTTAGAATGAAGATAAAGTAAGAAAAATTGTTGCAGACTGTTAAAAAGACGTATAGCTTTATATAGACATTAGAAGGTGGAATGACTATCTTTAAAAAATTAGCTAAATTCATTGTAGTTGTGTTAGTAGTCGTTTGGACCAAGCCCCTGTGGGAAAGCCCTGTAGAAAATTTCACTACGCAACTTTTTGGCGAAAATTTGAGCTTTAGCCGTATGCAAGACCAAGCAACTTCATTATTTGATTCTATTGTAGATAATAGTGCCGATGATGAACAAAGCCGAACAAAAGCGTTAGAATTATCTCAGCCTGAAGATCAAACCTTCTCCGTCGGAAACATTGAGATTGGCGATAGTAAAGAAGAAATTGAACAAACCTATGGAGAACCAAAACGTGAAACGACCAACGAATATGGTTTAAAATGGGCTAGTTATCATGAGAACTATCAAAACTTTTTGATGGTCGCTTATGACCAAGAAGACATTGTCCAAGGCTTGTACACGAATCAGGATATGATTGCTTCTCAAAATGATATCTCCTTAGGAAGCACAAAGTCTGAAGTTCATAAAAAACTAGGTGAAACAGAATCTACAATTGCTCATAACGGCTTTAACATGCAAATAAATAGCGATGGTGAATATGATGTTTATCGGATAGATGGAAACTATGTCACAATTTTTTACGATGAACATGACAATGATGAAGTGACAGCTATGCAAATTGTCGCAGAGCCATTGGAGACCTCCAAAAGTTCGCTTTATGCTGATGCTAGTGATGCCTTAAAAGAAGGGTTTGAGTATCAGCTCTTTGATATAACAAATGCCGAACGTTCTAGACGTGGTTTGAATGTATTAGATTGGAACGAAGAAGTAAAAAAGACAGCTAGAAAACATAGTACGGATATGGCAGTCAACCATTACTTTGACCATACCAATCAACAAGGGCAATCCCCTTTTGATCGTATGCAAGCAGATGGTATTACTTTTATAAGTGCAGGCGAAAATCTAGCTCAAGGACAAACAAGCAGTATTTTTGCTCATCAAGGATTAATGAACTCAGAAGGTCACCGGAAAAATATCGTTAATGAGGATTTTACCGAGCTAGGTGTAGGCGTTGATTTTAATGAAGATAACCAACCGTTTTATACTGAAAACTTTTTAAGTAGGTAAGAGAAATGTCTTCTCATAAAAACGTGAGGAGACATTTTTTATTAGCAAATCAAAAACAGAAAATTTCATTTCTTTTTTAAACAACTCCTATTTTTTTATGATACACTAGAAGGAATTATGATAAGCTAAAAAGGCGTTTACAGGAAAGACTAGAAGTTTTAGAAATTCTGATATTGTAGCGCTTGAAAGCAACCAAGCTGTTGGTTTTACTGGCTTTGTTATGTCAATTTCGTGAATGATGTTCTTATTTAATAAAAGAGTTTTATAGAAAAAATGAAAAGAAAAATGACCACAATTAAATTTTTCCATGTAAAAACAGAGTGATTTTTAAAATTTGTATCAATCAAAATAATAAAGGAGAATGCTGATGGGAACGGAAACGATACAGACTCAACGATTAAAATTACGAAAACTGCGTGTGGAAGATAGTAGTCAGATGTATGCAAACTGGGCTTCAGATTCTAAGGTTACACGGTATTTGTCATGGCCGCCTCATGACACGATTGAAACTGTAAAGGCATTGCTAGTTGAAAAACAAGAATTGTACATGGATCCCAATTATTTTGATTGGGGTATTGAAGTTAAACAAATGCAGGAATTAATTGGAACAATTACTGTAGTAAAACAACATGAAAAAATTCAAACGTTTGAGATTGGTTATGCGATTGGTAAAAATTGGTGGGGAAATGGATATGTAGCAGAAGCACTGCGGGCAGTTGTTTTCTATCTTTTTCAAGAGACAAAGGTGAATAGAATAGAAGCAGCACATGATATAAATAATGAAAATTCAGGTAAAGTGCTTCAAAAGGCTGGGTTTACTTATGAAGGGACATTTAAAAAGCGCGGAGTAAATACTAGCGGCATCGTTGATATATCTATTTATTCTATACTAAGGAATGATTGGGAAAATGCGAAAGGAATTCATTAATCACTTAAAAGAAAAAGAGTAGGCATCTGTAGTGACCCCCAAAAGTTAGACTTTTATGGAGTGGAGAAATCCACTCCTTTTTTCATGTAGTAAAATTGCTTGTTAAGCAACTACTGAAGCCGCTTGTCGAAATTCAACTGGACTTTGGTAGTTCAACTTTCTTTTCATTCGTTTATTGTTGTAATAATAGATATAATCTTCAATGGCCGATTTTAGTTCGTCAAAGCTGTTATAAACTTCTCCATGAAAAATCTCTTGTTTCAAAAGACTAAAGAAATTTTCCATAGGGGAGTTATCTAAGCAGTTGCCTTTTCGGGACATACTCTGAAAGATCTTGTGTTTTTTTAGCTTGTTTCCATAAGCTTTCATTTGATAAGCCCATCCTTGATCAGAGTGGAATGTCCGACGATAAAGACAGTCCTCTGTCATTTGGATAGCTTCTTCCAACCCTTCCATGATTGCCAAGGCATTGGGCCTTTCTGAAATACGGTAAGAAAGGATCTCGCTGTTATACAAATCCATAAACGGATCCAAATACAACTTTCTTTGACGGATCACACCGTTGGTATCTAAGGCAAAATACTTGAATTCTGTTGTGTCTGTTGTAATTTTTTGATGACAAATACTTGTGCAAAAGCGACGGTGGATTCGATTCTTCGCAATTGTGCCAACTTCTCCTCTATAAGAACGATAACGTCGAGATTTTCGGGTATAAGATCGGACTTCAAGTCCCAACTTTCGAATCAAGCGTTGTACTTTCTTTTTATTGACATGGAAGCCACGATTTTTAAGCTCTTGGGTCATTCGCAAACAACCGTAATCTTTGTGTTTCTTACGAATAGTAATCATTTCTTCTTCGATTTCCTGATCCGGATTTTTTCGATCCCATCGTTTTTGCCAGTACATAAAGGTTGCCTTGGGAAAGTGCAATGTTTCAAGAAGCTCAACTAATTTGAATGATCCTCGGAGGCTTGCGATGATTCGTGCGATGGATTCGTTCGTCTTTGTTGGGCTTCCTGTTTTCGCAGCTTCCTCAATTCTTTTAAAAAGGCATTTTCAATCTGGAGAGAACGAACTTGCTTCTCTAATGTCTTAATACGATCCTGTTCTTCTGGAGTAGTTTTAACAGGCTCTAGCTCTTTCTTTGACTTTTTATGAGACATGGCAGATGGACGTCCTTTCGTTTTTGAGAGTCCATCGACACCACGATCTCGAAATTTCCGCATCCAATTGGCAATCAGCGCGGGATTGTTCATTTCAAGCTTATGGGCCACTTCACGATAAGACAACTCACTTGTTTGATATAATTCTACCGCATCTAGCTTAAATTGAACAGAATAACTCTGATTTTGCCGTTTACGGAAAAGTCCTTCTTCACCGAACTCGTCGAAGGCTTTTACCCAATTTTCTATTTGTTTCTTATTTTTGACCGAATACTTCTTGGCTAGATAAATATATCCACCTTTCCCCTCTAAGTATTCTTGAACGATCTTCCATTTGAATGCAAAACTATATTTCGTCATAAAAATACCGACCCCCAAAAGTTAGATTTTTGGTCTAACTTTTGGGGGTCGGTTCAATCAATTTTTTGTGCCTACTCTTTTTCTTTTTTATTTACAAAAAATTTGTTTGTTATACGAGAAGGGACCATTTTTTCTGCAATAATAGTTTTTTGCTAGACAAATCCTAAACAAGACAAAAACGACAACGTTATGCTATGATTTTTTAGTCTTGTTTAGGCCTTTTTGTAAAAAGCAGGCCAATTGCTTAAATATTAAGTTTTTTTGTTTTTGTCGTTAATAAACTGGCAATAAAAGAGGAGGTGAAAAATATCATTATGGAATTTATGCTAAACGACAAAGGTAAAAAAATTTATTTTTGGTTTAATTATAATAAATATGTACTTAGCACTCATTTTATAAACAAGATAAATGGAATATAAGGCAAGGGAAGGAAAAAAGTGGCAAAGAATTATAATAAATTAGCAAAAGAAATTATTGAGCATGTAGGCGGAGAACACAATGTTGAACAGCTTCAACATTGTGTTACGCGACTACGATTTTATTTGAAAGATGAAAGTAAAGCAGACACAGAATACCTGAAAAACCTTGCAGGGATCGTTACTGTTATTGAAGCAAGTGGTCAATATCAGGTGGTCATCGGTAATGAAGTTGGTGAAGTGTATGAAGCAATTTTAAATATTTCTAATATCGATGGAGAACATACGGTTTCTGGTGAGCATAAACAAGGTAAACGTAAATTGCTCGATAAATTTATCGATTTAATCTCAAGTATATTTCAACCATTTATTGTATTATTAAGCGCAACCGGAATGATTAAAGGAATTGTTGCTTTATTAGGTGTTTTTGGGTTAGACGAAACAAATAGCGGATTTTATGCAGTACTAAACGCGGTAGGAGATGGCTTCTTTCAGTTTTTACCGGTCGTTATTGCTCTGACAGCGGCAAAAAAATTTCGGATGAACATTTATTCTGCTCTGGCAATTGCTTTTGCTTTGGTCTATCCTTCATTAAGTGATATAACAGCCGGTCAGCCGCTTTATACCTTGTTTGCTGGCACTCATTTTAGTGCAGATGTGTTTACCACCTTTTTAGGGATACCGGTGTTATTACCGCCAGGAGGCTATTATTCAACAGTGATTCCTGTGATTTTAGCGATATGGTTTGGTGCGAAAGTTGAAAGAGGGTTTAAAAAAATAATACCGACAGTGATTCATTCATTTTTAACGCCCTTTTTTACCGTATTAGTGACAGCTACCATGGCCATTTTGTTTATTGGTCCTATTGCGACTTGGAGTGCAGATTTGATTGGTCTGGTATTTATGGGAATTTACAAATTGAGTCCGGTGATTTTTGGTGCGCTAGTCGGCGGATTATGGCAGCTACTGGTGATGTTTGGACTACACTGGGGCTTAGCTCCGATTGGTATCTTACAAATTTCTGAACAAGGCTTTACACCGATATTGTCTAACTCAGGGAGCGCAAGTTTTGGTGTACTTGGGGTCTTATTAGCGCTTATCATTAAAAATAAAACCAAAAAAGTAAGAGATATTGGGATTCCTGCTACAATTGCTTCTATATTCGGCGTAACAGAGCCGGGAATTTATGGGCTATTATTACCGATGAAAAAACCTTTTGTGGTCGCTCTCATTTCTAGTGCAATAGGCGGGGCTTATACTGGCTTTTTTGATGTGGTGGTTTACCGTATAGGTGGATTTGGTATCTTTACGCTTACCAACTATATTACAGATGACGGTCAGTTAACGATGAATTTTTGGCATCGTGTGATTTCGTTTATTTTAGTTACACTAATTGCTTTTGTAATTCAGATGTTTATGAAGACTCCGCAGTTAGATACTAGTATAGAAAAATCTGAAGAGAAAAATAAAAAACAGTTAGCTGGCAACTCTGAACTTGAAAAGACGCGCAAACAAGAAATTATTGCTAGTCCTTTAGATGGGAAGCTAAAAAATCTGTCCGAGATTGAAGATAAAACTTTTGCTAGCGGTGCTATGGGTAAAGGAATCGTAATAGTTCCTGATGAGGATATGATTTGTGCACCTGCTAATGCTACAGTCAGTATGATCGCTAAAACAGGACACGCCATCAGTTTGACGACTGGTCTTGGTACAGAAATTTTAATCCATATCGGTTTAAATACTGTTGAATTAAAAGGAAAAGGGTTTGAAAAATTAGTTCGTAAAGGAGATAAAGTGCTAGCTGGACAACCTTTGATTCATTTTGATCTAGCTAAAATAAAGCAAATGGGCTACTCGTTAGATATTCCAGTTGTTGTTACTAATGCAAATGACGCTACTGAAATAGTGTTTAGCGAAGAAAGTCACGTAGAACATGGAGATTATTTATTTACCGCAATGAAATAAGAAATATTTGATAACCGGCGAAAACATTCAGCTGCTTTTTCGCCGGTTTTTATGTATTCGTTGATTGCGCATAAAAAAGTTGTTTTTGTTTTGTAAAGGACGTATAATTAATTTTATATAAATTTTAATTCTAATTTTATTTATAAGGGGTTGTTTTTATGGAAGAAAAATGGATATCAAAAGCACTTGTATTAGGAAGTGCTTTATTTTTAGTTGGCTGTGGTAGCAGCGATAATGCGAGTAAAGATAAGGCAGAAGCAAAAACAGAAGATGCCACAATTAAAGTAAAACAAGGTGATTATGTGTTACAAGATGGCGAAGATGTAGGTGAAAACGAAGGATATTTAGCCTTAGATATAGCCATTAAAAATAATACAAAAGATACCATGCAAGTATCTAAGGGCGATTTAACATTGTATGATGAAGAGGATAATAAAATTTCTAATGCAGATGTTTATACTGACGATGATGACTTTGAAATGCTCAGCAATACAAATCTATCAGGTGGGAAAAATGTTTCTGGCTATGTGGTGTTTAAAGTAGATAAAGACAAAAAATATGAATTACATTATACGCCAGTATTAACAGAAAGCTCAGAAGATAGCGAAGAAGTGGAAATTAATGTCGACGCTTCAAAATATGCAGATGCTTCAGAAGAAGTGGAGAATTTATCAGAACAATATGTATCAGAAGTGTTTTTAGCTAAAGAAAATACAGAAAATTCAGATAAAAAGGAAGCAAGTGAGCTAGGAAATGATACAAAAGAAGAGCACCAAAACTTTAATGAAACATTTGCTGAAGCCTTAAAAAATGAGTTTTACGCTTACTCTCCTTCAGCCGAAGAATCACAAAAAACAGTAGAGTCTTTTGAAAAAGCAAACCAGGAAAAAGCCAAAGTGGAATATAAGGTCGCTTCTTTATCTCCTAATCGTGCGACAGTTTATGTAAAACCAGAAGTGATTGATTTTACGAAAATTGATTTTGATTCCATTGGGGATCAGTTTGTTGATGAAAATAAAGGAAAGTACTCAGACTATGAAAAAGCACAAAAAGATGCAGAAAAATACATTTTGCAAAAATTACCAGAAACGTTTAGTAATGAAGATGTGAGCCAACCCCAATATATTGATGGTGATGGATACAAACTGAACTTGACTAAAGAAGACAAACAATGGACCGTTGATTCTTCTGATTCAAATGATAACTACGACTATAAAGATTTAGAAATAAGCTTTATGGGAGGATTAAGTGAATAACAAGATAAATAAAAAAATTCTGGCAGTGGGACTATTTTTATTTATGATTCTCGTTATTTTGAGTGTTATCTATTGGCAAAATTCTACCAAACATCAAGCTAAGCTTTTAACCGAAGCTATCGTGCAAAAAGATTATGCTGCCTTTCATAAAGTTACACCTAGCTTTAATGATGGAACAAAATTAAATAAAGAAACATTTTTAGTTTTTGCTGAAAGCATTCCTAAAAAGGATAAGGAAGCAGAAATAAAAAAACGGGTAAATAACGATTCCCTTTTTGAAAAAAAGAAAGGAAAAAGTTGGTTTGCCCCTACTAAATTTATGCCTTATCCACGTTATTTCGGCTTTGAAAATGAGGAAACTTCGCAGGTAACCTTTTCTATTGGTAAACATTTATTAAGCGGTAAAGGCAAACGTGTGGGGCCTTTAATTGGTGGGGATTATCCAATAGACTATACGGTTAGTAGCCCCATATATGGAAAAATGCAGCAAACACAACAAACGGATTTGAGAAAAGAAAATCAGACAGTAACTTTGGACGAAAAAGAAGCGTTTATTGCAAGTAAAAATTTTCAAGAGAAATTGCTGAACCAAGTGGTCTCTTATTATATTGCAATGAATCAAGGTCTACAAAATGATTTAGATTTTAGTGGTGTGACTCAAGCACAAGAGGAAACAAAAGCTAGCTTGCAGCAAACTTTTGATGAGCTTCGTCCTTATATTGAGTCGGTGGAGCAGACCTTTCAAAAATTTGTTATGAATAGTGAATCACTCAAGATTGAAGGAAGTAGTCAACCACAAGCTGTTTTTGATATTTATACGGATGTGGCTTTGTCTCTTAAAGCCAACAATAAAGGGAAAAGAGCTGAAGAAATAACAAATGCTTCACACAATGCCATCGTTACTATGGAATTTGATCAAGAAACAAAGAAATGGTTAATTTATTCCATTGATTTTGAAACGTATACGCAACAACCAGATGATTGGGCACATACCAATGAAGTGACTTTACCAGAAATAAACCAAGCGCGATGGTATAAAGACGGAAGAAAACAAGGCAATATTTAAAAAATTCCCTTCTTAATTGAAGGGATTTTTTATGAGAAAAATGCCACTTTTTGTTTTTTTAATCTTATTTTTAGGGATGTCAAATAAAAATTTCAACTAAAAAAAGATAACGTTTATTTTTTTTGCTTGAAAGTCTAATATAGTAAAATGCTGATTTAACGCAGTTTTTAAAGATTTTCCCTAGAGTTTTCCCTCTGAATTTTTCAATTTGTTTTCGCATTGTCATAAAAGTAATGAAATGTTATTTTCTATTAACACACAGGGGCATTGCGTATGTTAAATTAAGGACCGTGGTTGAAAGCCACAGAGTCAAAAAAATCTTGGAGGTATTCACTCATGAAACTAAAAAAACTATTACTAGGAACAGCATTAGCAGCAGGGACTGTTTTTGCGGTCGGCACAACAAGTGCAAATGCGGATGAAGTTTATACAATTCAATCAAATGATACATTAGCAAAAATTTCTACTAAATACACAGGAGATAAAAGTTTGGTTGATTCAATCGTCGAAGCAAATGGCATTAAAGACAAAAATATGATCTATGTGGGCGAAGAATTAACGATTCCAACAGATGGAGATAGTAAACAAGCTCCTGCACAACAAGAAGCTCCAGTACAAGAAGCACCAGTACAAGAACAACAACCGGCAGAACAAGAACCAGCACAAACAGAACAACAACCTGCTCAAGAAACAGAACAAGCTCCAGCTTCTGAAGCTGACACTTCTAACGATTCATCATCTGTTGAAGTGAATGATCACTTGAAACAAATTGCGCAACGTGAATCAGGTGGAGATATTCATGCAACCAACCCAACATCTGGCGCATCCGGTAAATATCAATTTCTACAAAGCACATGGGACTCTGTAGCACCAGCAGAATATCAAGGTAGCCCTGCTGCAAATGCTCCTGAAGATGTTCAAGACGCAGCAGCTCAAAAATTATATGATACAGCTGGCGCTTCCCAATGGGTAACTGCATAAGTTGAATCATGTTTTATTAAAATAATGCACAAATTCAATGAGATTAAAAAGACTCACATCATGTGGGTCTTTTTTTCTACCAAAGAAAGTTTAAAAGCTATCCTTTTTTGAAAAATAAAGTTATTGTTTTTTAAATAAGATTTTCAAACGTTCTAAAGACAGCGCAACCAACAAGGTAGTGATGCCATTTTTAATGAAATTAAACGGAGCAATACCAATAATAACTAATCGAGCAACACTATTTACATAAGGATTGGCAGATTTTGTCATTGTAATAATTTCTTCCATGGGCCAACGATATAAAGTCCCTTAAAATGGTAGGATGACATAGACATTGGCTAAACAAGCTATGACTGTTGCAACAAAAGTTTCGATAATTGTTCCAAGTAAAGCAGCTTCTTTTGATAAATCAACCAAGCTGGCCACAGATAACTGATGCTTAAAAGAAAGTTCATTGCCTCATCAGCAAACATAGAGCTAGAGACCATAATTGTTACTTTCAATAAATTTTTAAGCAACACAGCGAAGATACCTGAGCTGGGACTTAAAAAAATATACCAATCATCTCAGGGATTCCGGATAAGCCAAATTCCATAAATGGGGGCATAAGGATAAGGGGAAAACGTAGCAGCATTAATAAATAGGCGACTATTGCCAAAATAGCGGCAAAAGCAGTTTTTTGAGCAGAATTTTTTTTCATAATTAGTTCTCTTTTTTTAACAAATTAAAAAGCTTTGCATATTCAAGCAGGCATAAGAAAATCAACTAATTAAGAAAAATTGGAGGACAAAAGAGTATACTGCTTCAACTCCTATTATGGATCCATTCTTTTTCCACCCGGACTCTACTGTCGGTTTCAGAAGTTCACTGAATTAATCTTGTAAGGTTTGCGGACTTTTACCGCTGGTGGGAAATTACCTCCTGCCTTGAAAGATGTTTTTTGCTCACATTTTCACATTTTGGCTATTAAGAAAGTCAAGGATTTTATTAACCTTGGACGATAAAAGATTTATTTTTTGTTTTTTACTTTCTTTTTCATTTCTTCGATGGTTGAATGCTAAATGTGCTTTATCTCAATGAACAAGATGTTGAACTTATCCCAAAGACGCTGTACAACAATCATTGAAAAAATCTCGTTAAAAAACTTCAATAAACGAATAAACAACACACTAACTAGAATAAATAATAGAAAAAGCTGG
>JAKDZT010000138.1 GCA_030462125.1 Tetragenococcus sp. | reverse complement strand
TTTTTGATACTATATATACAATCTATTAACATATGAAACAAAACTGCTATGGAGTAGTAAAAAGTTTTTCTTTTCAGAGAGTGCATGGTAGGTGTAAATGTACAAGAACGCTTTTGAACTTGCCTGGAAAATGTAGTTTAAAAAGCACATATGGCGGCGGCCGTTAAAGCGCTTGAGGCTGAATTGTTTTCAGTAAAAATAGGTGGTACCACGTTTATTACGTCCTATAGGAAGCTTACTTGCTCCCTATGGGATTTTTTATTTTATAAGGAGGAGAAAATTTGTGAAAACTTATGACCACAAAGTAATTGAAAAAAAATGGCAAGCTTATTGGAAAAAAAATGATACGTTTCTTACAACAGACGATGAACAAAAACCTAACGCTTATATATTAGATATGTTTCCTTATCCATCTGGTCAAGGTTTACATGTAGGACACCCAGAAGGATATACGGCTACAGATATCTTAGCGCGCATGAAACGTAGTCAAGGAAATAATGTATTACATCCGATGGGATGGGATGCCTTTGGATTACCAGCTGAACAATACGCCTTAGATACTGGAAATGATCCAGCGGAATTTACTAAAGAAAATATTGAAATATTTCGTCGCCAAATCAATTCTTTAGGATTTAGTTATGATTGGTCCCGAGAAATTAATACAACAGATCCAGAATACTATAAATGGACACAGTGGATTTTTACGCAATTATATGAAAAAGGATTAGCATACGAAGCAGAGGTCCCTGTCAATTGGGTCCCTGAACTGGGCACGGTTATCGCTAACGAAGAAGTTATTGATGGTAAGAGTGAACGAGGCGGCTATGACGTAGTGCGCAAACCGATGCGTCAATGGATGTTAAAAATTACAGCATATGCTGACCGATTGTTAGATGATTTAGAGGAACTAGATTGGCCGGAAAGTATCAAAGAAATGCAACGCAACTGGATTGGACGTTCTGTTGGTACGAACGTGCAATTTAAAGTAAAAGATACAGAGGAAACATTTACCGTCTTTACAACTCGTCCGGATACACTGTTTGGAGCAACCTATGCTGTTTTTGCGCCAGAATTGGATCTTGTTGAAAAAATTACGTCACCTGAACAAAAAGAGGCAGTAGATCACTATATTGCAGAGGCAGCCAAAAAATCTGAATTGAGTCGGACTGATTTGGCGAAAGAAAAAACAGGCGTCTTTACCGGAGCTTACGCCATTAATCCTGCTAACGGAAAAGAAATTCCAATCTGGATTGCTGATTATGTTTTATCCTCTTATGGTACAGGCGCTATTATGTCTGTACCAGCTCACGATGAACGTGACTATGAATTTGCTAAAAAATTTGGCTTAGAAATTATCCCAGTACTGGAAGGCGGCAATATTGAAGAAGCAGCCTTCACAGAAGACGGTCCTCATATTAATTCTGACTTTTTAAATGGTTTGAATAAGGACGAAGCGATTGACAAAATGGTTGCTTGGTTGGAAAAAGAAGGATTAGGACAAAAACAAGTCAGCTATCGCTTACGAGACTGGTTGTTTTCACGGCAACGTTATTGGGGTGAACCAATTCCTATTATTCATTGGGAAGATGGCACTAAGACAGCTTTATCTGAAGAAGATCTGCCTTTAGAATTGCCCAAAGCCGAAGATATTAAGCCAAGCGGCACAGGAGAATCACCCTTAGCAAATGTTTCAGATTGGGTGAATGTGACTGATCCTGTAACTGGTAAAAAAGGACGCCGTGAAACGAATACCATGCCACAATGGGCCGGCAGCTCTTGGTATTTCTTGCGTTTTGTAGATCCTCATAATAAGGGAGCACTAGCGGATTACGATCATTTAAAAGAGTGGATGCCGGTGGATGTATACATTGGTGGAGCTGAACATGCTGTTTTGCATTTGTTGTACGCTCGTTTTTGGCATAAGTTCTTGTATGATATCGGCGTTGTGCCGACCAAAGAGCCTTTCCAAAAATTATATAACCAAGGAATGATTTTGGGGACAAATAATGAAAAAATGTCCAAATCACGCGGAAATGTTGTTAATCCAGACGATGTGATTGAACAATATGGCGCTGATACGTTACGACTTTATGAAATGTTTATGGGTCCATTGGATGCTTCTGTAGCTTGGAGTGAAAATGGTTTAGAAGGAAGTCGTAAATTCTTAGATCGCGTATGGCGTTTGTGCGTGGATGAAAATGGACAGATGCGTGATCGTATTACCACGATAAACGATGGTTCGTTGACAAAAGTTTATAATCAAACGGTTAAGAAGGTTACAGATGATTTTGAAAACCTACGTTTTAATACCGGGATTTCTCAATTAATGGTGTTTGTAAATGAAGCCAATAAAGTCGATTCCCTTTATTATGAATACGTTGCAGGTTTTGTACAATTACTAGCGCCAGTTGCTCCTCATTTAGGAGAAGAACTATGGGAAATTCTGGGTAATGAAGGCGGAATTTCTTATGTTGCTTGGCCAACATATGACGAATCTGCTTTACTTGAAGAGCAGGTAGAAGTTGTTCTTCAAATCAATGGGAAAGTAAGAGCAAAGGTGCAGGCTTCAGTTGAAGCAACGAAAGAAGAATTGGAAGAATTAGCCAAAAATAATCCAAGTATTCAAGAGCATTTGACAGGCAAAACGATCCGTAAAGTGATTGTCGTACCCAATAAAATCGTCAATATTGTAGCTAATTAGTATAAATAAAAACGCAAGAATCAACATAATGTTGACTCTTGCGTTTTTTAGCATAATAGAAGGCATCCAATTGCCCTAACTTATAAGATAAAGGAACAGGAAACTAATGTTTTAAGATACTAAATAGAACATAAAAAAACTGGGAATGATGAATCCCCAGTTTTTTGACTTTTATTCGTCAGCTTCGTATTTGATGTCAACATTACCATTTACTGCTTTTGAGTAAGGGCAAATACCGTCTGTTTCTTTCAAGTATTTCAAAGTATCTTCTTTGGAAAGACCATCGATTTTACCAATAACTGTAACTTCTAGATGAAGTGTAGTATGATCGTCTGGCAAATCTCCATATAAAGTTACTTCCGCACGAATTGAACGATCACGATCGCCTAAACCGTCACGATCTAATGGGAATTGCATAGCACCATTAAAGCAAGCAGAAAGTCCTGCAGCAAACAGTTCTTCTGGATTGGTGTAACCTTTTTTATTTGTCCCAGTTGTTTTTACTTCAAAATCACCACTTAAGGATTTGCTGACACCTTCGCGTCCGCCTTCATTAATTACTGTTGAAACAGACATCTTATTACTCATGAATCGACACTCCTTTGTGTTTTTTTGTTACAACTTCACTATAGTATAAAAAGCAAAAGAAGAGAAATAAAGTGCTTATCAACGACTTTAGTAAAATGAAAGAATAGAGTGATAAAAAAGCTGGTTTGCCATCTTATAGACTAAAAACCAACTTTTTAGAAGTTATTTTTTTGCATGCGCCAATCCCAAAAATAAAGTAGAGGTAGCAACGACTGGGAAAAATAAAACAAGGAAAGATCCATAAGGTACGGCTGAACGAGTATAATTCTCAATGGTTCCTTGAGCAAGAATAGCAGCTAAAAGTTTCCAACCAAAATAAGCAATAAAAAGAATAACGATAGCCATTCCGATAAAAAGTAGTAATTTTTTGTGCTTGGCAGACATAAGAAACGCTCCTTCAAGTTATTGTTACATTGATTATACAAGAAAAATAGCTAAAAATAAGCCATTTTTTGAGAAAAATAAAAATGTAATGAAAATGAAATAATTAAACTTCATTTGTTTCGTTAATCAAACGTTTAATGAGATGAAAGTCACCTTCATAAGGAACTTCTTCTCCTTTATATTTCATCATTTTTTCGGTCCCTTTACCGGCAATAATGACTGTATCGTCTGCTTCTGCTTGTTTAAATGAGGAGGTAACAGCGCTAGCACGATCTAATTCTAACTGGATCTCAACATTTGGGTTTGTGATAGCTTCTGTGATTTCTTTGGCAATATCTGCAGGATCTTCAAAGTCAGGGTCATCGCTTGTTATTATAGCAATGTCTGCCCATTCTGAGAGTGCTTTGCCAATATCAGGCCTGCGCGAGATCGCTTTTCCTCCGGCACTACCTGTAACGATAATAAGTCTTCCTTTAGGTCTTAACTCTCGAGCAAATTGTCCGATGGAATGGATACTAAGATAGTTATGCGCGTAATCGATAAAAAAGTAAGCGCCATTCTTTTTCTCAAGTAAATTCATGCGTCCCGGAATTTGAGCTAACGGTAAACTTTCTTGACATTTTTGTCGGGAAACATTGGCTAAGCCACAAACTAAGAGTGCTGCTGCGGCATTTTCATGGTTAAATTGTCCAAATAAAGCTAATTGATAGTTTCCATTAATATTTAGCCTATCTTCATTTTTAGCCTGAAGGTTAAACGAACGGCTTTTTGTTTCATCTGATAAAAGATAGGTGCCTTCTTTGTGGCCGTAGGTATACAAAGGAATTTGATGATCAATGCAAGTTTTTTCTAAGATATCAAATTGGTCGCTTTCGTGGTTAATCACCATTTGTTTACTGTTTAATAATAACTGTCTTTTACAATTGAAATAATCTTCAAACGTTGGGTGTTCAATCGGGCTAATATGATCTGGACTAATATTTAAAAAGACACCTGTTTCGAAAGTAAGGTTATAAACACGTTCTGTTTTATAGGCTTGTGAGGACACTTCCATGACTAAATGCGTCAATCCATTCTCGCAAGCAACAGCCATTTGTCGATAGATATCAAGCGCTTCAGGGGTCGTCAATTTTGATGGTAGTAGTGTTGTTCCATCTAAGGTCGTTTCTTCTGATGAAAATAATGCGACTTTTTTATCAAAAGCATCATCTAATATTT
>JAKDZT010000137.1 GCA_030462125.1 Tetragenococcus sp. | reverse complement strand
AGACTAATGTTAGCTGGGCTTGATATTCCAGCAAATAACGAAGTAATTTCGTTAAAAGACTGCCTTTTATCTAAGTATTTATTAATGAGCTTTTTTTATGTAGAAAAGAATATGAATGAAAAAATTGCTACTATCATTGCTGCAAAGAATAAAACAGATACCTTTGTATTAGATAGCGGAGCATTTACTTTGTTCAGTACCGGGGATAAAAGCGTAGACTTTGATGCTTACTTAACAAGGTATATAAATTACATTAATGAGAATGATATTAAACGTTTTATTGAGTTGGATATCGATGCCGTAGTTGGCTATGATAAAGTTTTGCAAATGCGTAAGCGCCTTGAAAAAGAAACAGGAAAGAAATGCATTCCAACTTGGCATAAGTCGAGAGGTGTGCAGGCATATAAGGAAATGGTAGAAGATTATGATTATATATGCATTGGTGGACTGGGTAACCGTGAAATAAAAAAATCTGAATATCCACAGGTTAAAAAACTAGTAGACTATGCCAATGCGAAACATACAAAAGTGCATGGATTAGCTTTTACACGTAAAGACGCTTATAAATATGGGTTTTACAGTGTAGATTCAACCTCATGGAGTGGGGGAACAAGATTTGGACAAGCGCATATTTTTAAAAATGGGGGGATAACCACCCAAGGTAGAGGCTACGGACAACGAGCCAATGCGCAAACCATACAGAAACATAATTATTTTGAATGGTTAAAATTTCAAAAATACGTAGACAGGAAAGGAAAAAGATAAATGAATAATAAATATATTGCGAAGACAGCCATAATAGCTGTCTTGTTTTTTGTAGTAAATACAGTATTTTCAGCTATTAGTTTTGGAGCAGTGCAAGTAAGAATTGCAAACATTATGTATCAATTTATACCGTATAATAAGCGCTACTTTTTAGCTTTAATTTTAGGGGTAGCTTTGGCAAATACAGTGAGCCCACTAGGCTGGCTAGACATGGTATTTGGCGTTGGAACATCAGTTGCAGGGTTAGGTTCTGCGATATTGATTAACAAATATATTGATTCGTTGCTAGGACGAAAAATTGTTACTGCATTTACGGTATCGCTAGCTACTATTTTTGTAGCTTATGAATTAAACATCGCTTTTAATGCGCCATTGTTACCAACGTTTGTCACTGTCGCTATCGGTCAACTTATTTCACAGATAGTAGGTATTTTTGCAACGTCAGCCATAAATAAACGTATAGACTTATCTCAATTTTAAAGGAGTAAACTGATGAGCTATGAAATTATTGGAACAACAGCAAGCTTTATTGTGCTTGCTTCTTTTTTAATGAATGAGGAATGGCAAATAAGAGTAGTAAATATCTTTGGTGCTGCTTTATTTGTCTTTTATGGAGTATTAATAGGTGCTTTTAGTGTGTGGGTATTAAATGCAATTTTAATAATTGTACATGTTTATAAACTAGTTAGATATTTTAAGGAGTAAAAAGGAGGGCTTACATATGGGAAAATCAAAGTATGAATCACACGTAAAGCCTTACTTTGACGATATTTATTATTGGTACTCACATGGTCGACAATTGAAGTGGATTGCTAATGAATTGGGTGTTGCAGAGTCTACGTTCATGAAATATAAAAACGAGCAAATAGAGTTATCGGACCTGCTTAAAAAAGCAGACAAAGCAAAACCCAGAAAGATAGCTAGAAAAGCTGAGCTGGCTTTAAATGATAAATTGCAAGAACATGAAACTGAAGAAACACACACAGAGATGTGGAAAGATGAAAATGGAAATACTATAAAGCAGCACATTAAAAAGGTTAAGAAAGTTATCCCAGCAGATACAACAGCGATTATTTTTGCGTTGAAAAATTCAGATCCTGATCGTTGGAACGATACACAGCAAATTGAACTCAATGGCGACTTGCGAACTAACCCTTATGCTAACCTAACTGAAGATGAATTGAGGCGGTTGGCAAATGGCTCAGATGATTAACAAGCAAACTATTGCCGAAGCAGCAAAAAAAGAGTTAGCAAGTCGTTACTATATTGATTACTTTGAGTATACAAATGATGTTAAAGCCCTACGTCACCAAAAGTGCATCGCCCCTTACTTGCAAGAGATCGCAGAAGGCAAGCAGCATTTTTTGATCGTAGAGCTACCACCGCAACACGGGAAGTCTACAGTGATTACTGAAAGCTTCCCGTCTTTTTATTTGGGTAAGAATCCCGATCATCAAGCCATGAGCGTTAGCTACTCGGAAGATCTTTTCAAGAAGTTTGGTCGCAAGAACCGTGACAAGTTCCGCCTTTACTCAAAAGACTTGTTCGACCAAGAAATAAGCTCAAGTACAGCAAGCGTTTCAGACTGGGGCGTACAAAATCATGAAGGTAACTTATACAGTACTTCTATCTTCGGTGGTGCGACTGGGCGTGGGTCTGATCTGCTCATTATTGATGACCCTTATAAAAATAGAGCTGAGGCAGAAAGTAAAACTATGCGAAACAAAATATATGCTGAATGGCAAGACACATTTTATTCTCGTTTATCTGCACAAGGTTCGGTAATTCTTATCATGACAAGGTGGCATGAAGATGACTTGGCAGGGCGCTTGCTAAGAGAGCAAACACTGCCGTGGAAAGAAATCAAAATCCCAGCCATCGCAGAAGAGAATGACTTGCTCGGCAGACATGAAGGTGAAGCCTTAGCCCCAGAGATTGGCAAAGATGAAGAGTGGGCGCAAAGAACGAAAGAAGTTTCCGGTTCTCGTACTTGGAACGCCTTATACCAACAAAGACCTGTACCAGCTGGCGGGAACATCTTTAAACGTAGTTGGGCGAAGTATTATGTACCTGACATGGTCACAAAGATCAAGTTTAATCTAGGCGATGATGTCACTATCATGCCCGAGAAGTTTCAAACGCAATTGCAATCTTGGGACTGTACGTTCAAGGACAAAGACACTTCAGACTTTGTAAGTGGTCAGGTTTGGGGCAAGGATAAAGCAAGCTTCTATCTGATTGATCGTTATCATGAACGCATGGGGATTGTGGAAACCATACGGGCGATTAAATCCATGACAACAAGACATCCTGAAGCCACGGCTAAACTCATCGAGGATAAAGCCAACGGCACGGCGGTTATTGAGATGCTGCAGAAACAACTCACAGGCATCATTCCCGTACAACCCAATGGTGGGAAAGAAGCCAGAGCCCAAGCTGTAGCGCCTTACTGGGAAGCAGGAAATGTTTACGTGCCACACCCTCTTTGGAAACCTTGGGTCGATGACATGCTAACAGAGATAGAGTCTTTCCCGAATGCCCCACATGATGACGATGTGGATAGTATGGACCAAGCCCTAGTTTACATGGAAAAACCATTCGATCCGAAAGACTTCCCTAAACCAAAACCAATGATTAAAGAATGGAGGCGTAAGTAATTAATCCTATAAACAGATTTAAACAATATAGACAAACACAAAACAATAAAAAGTATATGGCAAAAGTTAGAGCTGAAGTGATGAGAAAAATAGGTGCTGGTCAGTTAAAAAGTGGTAAAGGAACGCACGCCCCTTGGGAAAATAATTTCTTTAATGGCTATAATACCAATCAACCCTTAAAGCGTCACCCACAAAGACAAGTTGAAGTGCTTAATGCATTGCGTTACTTAAGAGATATTAATCCAGACGCCTCGATGGCTGTTTGGAATTTTTTGCGCATGGCAAACCAAGGGCATGAGATACAAGTAACTGATGTCGACGGTAATGACGATGAAGAAATGACAAACTACATCAATGATGATTTAGCACCAAGAGTTGGACGAATTTATGGTGGCGGGGCTGATCAATTAATTAATGTATTAAACTTAACTGGATATACATTAGGCGCAGAGGCGTTAGAAGTTGAACTGGACGATAGCTTGACTGAAGTTGTTGATTTCCATCCTGTAGACCCCACACGTTTAGGTTTTACAGCTGACGAGAATGACAACTTGCAGCTAACACAAAAGAATGATAAAGGCGAGAACATCTTTCTCAACCCTGAGCAAGTTTTTTATATTCCTATTGACCCTGAAATAGATGACCCTTACGGTCGTAGTCCGATACTCCCAGCGATTGAATCTGTCATATTTCAAACAGAAGTTTTAGAAGACTTAAAAGCAGTCGCACACCATCAAGGGCATGCTCGTTTTGATGTGAGCGTTACAACAGACGCTATTATGGCAGCAATTCCACAAGAAATTTTATATAACGAGGACGAAGTAGACAAGTTTGTTACAAACTATTTAGATAGTGTAGAAAAACAATTCCAAAATATCAGCGCAGACGGCGACTTTTACCACAATGATTCAATCAAAATTGAAACAGTTGGTGGCACAAAAGGGCAAAGCATGGACGCCAAAGCGCTGATAGAAATCATTGACCAGCAAATTATTACATCGCTGAAGCAGTTTCCTATCTTGCTAGGGCGTAACTCTAGCGTGAGCGAAACACACGCAAAAGTGCAGCTAGAGCTTGAGTATATGACGATTCGTTCCATTCAAAAGGTAACCAAAAGAATGCTTGAGAAGGCTTATAACATAGCTTTAAGAGCAAGAGGTTCTCAGTCCATTGTGACAGTTACATTTAACGATGTGGCAATTAAAAACCGTTTAGAAGATGCACAAGCCGAAGAAAAAGAAATTAATAACGAGATTACGAAAGTCAACCAAGGCTTTATTGATAATGACGAAGCCTCAAACAATGTTGTCGGTCATGACGCCGTAGACGAACCAATGCAGCAAGAGCAAGTAGATACAAGCGGGGCTGACGTTTACAACTCAATGCTTAGCAAAATGCAATCAGATGAGGAGGGAAACGACGATGAACCGAGAAAGTACAGGCGATTTCCTAGCGAATTCCTTTTTAGATCAAAAGGGC
>JAKDZT010000136.1 GCA_030462125.1 Tetragenococcus sp. | reverse complement strand
CGTCCTTTCGCTCAGTTAAACTTTTAAAGAACCTAAATGAACAAAATTTCATAAATATCTTGAATATTTTGATTCTTGCAAGAAAGCTTATTTGTTTTAAAGAAAAACTATGGAGATATACAAAATTTTGTAGCGAAGGGACTAGGTTTTTCTGTAGACAAGCAAATTCTCCTACGAGAAAGATTTTTAGAATAAAAAGCTGACAGTATCATGGAAGATACTGGTTTTTCATTCATTCCAATTATCAATTGCAACAAGTAAACAAGTTTCGCTTAAAACTTGTTGCAAAGAAATGTAATATTCAAATTTTAGTTATCTGACTATAATAAAAAATGTACTCATGATAACGCTAACAGAGTTGCAGTTTTTAAGTTAGGATGTGCGTATCGTATGTTATCAAAGCGTGAAAAAGAATTACTTGAACTTTTGGAATCACAAGATGATTTTCTGACTGTAAAATCTATAGCCACTAAGTTGGGAGTATCACAAAGAACAGTACACTCAGAGCTAAAACAGTTAGAAGATTATATTCAAAGTTTAGGTAAATATTTAGAACGAAAGCGAGGCGTTGGAGTAGCCATTAGAGAATTAAAAGAAAGTGAATTTTCTAAAGAAAACGATGAGATTTCCGATGTGTATAACACAGTCACTCGACGGATTAGCATAATGAGATCGTTATTGTTTGAAGAAACTTCGGTAAGTTTCAACCTTCTATCTGAAACTTACATGGTAAGCAAAACGTCTATCATTAAAGACTTTGAATTTATTATGAAGATTCTTAAAGCAGGTTCTAATATCGAACTTAAAAGCGATATTCGTGGTACGAGAATATCAGGAAGTGAGGTAGATATCCAAAAGGCTTATTTGCAATTTAACCGATATATATTAAGCAACTCAGATTTTTATTATGAAGATACCATTTCTAAAAAGATGAATTTATTGGAACCTTATTATGGGGAAAGAATTATTTCGGTATGTACGAATATTTTGTATAGCTATGTTCGAGATAATAGCAATGTGATTTCAGATTATTATGTACAAAATGTATTGAACATTTTCGTTGTTCTTGTTTATCGTAACTTAAATGGAAAACATGTTCAAGAAAATCAAGAAATCCATGTTTATGATGATGCTTTGTTTTTTGAAGAAAGTGCTGTAAGAATTCTGCATAAAGCTGCTTCAAGATTAGATTTTTCATATACGAATGAAGATGTTGTATTTTTTTCACAACACTTGATTTCTAATCGATTTGAATCTCTGCCAGAAGAAAATATTGATGATGCTCTTGTAAATAAACTTATCATGCAAGTATCCGAAGCGCTAAGTATTGATTTTTCTAATGATAAAAAATTAGAAGAACAATTAATTAATCATATTCCACCAATGATTTATCGCTTACGTTCGAATAATAAAACGGAGAATCCTTTTACTGAACAGATAAAAACAGAATTTACACTGACCTTTAATGTTATTTGGCTGGTTCTTAGTGAGTATGAGAAAAAATTGGGATTTTCATTTAATGAAGATGAGATTGCTTTTCTTACCATCTATTTCCAATCGGCTATTGAACGGGCCAAAGTCAATCGAAAAATATTAATTGTCTGCCAGATGGGGGTTGCAACCTCCGAATTATTAATGAATCGCATTAAAAATATCATCCCATCTTTAGATACCATTGAAGTCGCATCAGTTGCTGAACTAGAATATATTGATGTTGAAAAATTTGATTTAATTATTTCGACAATTAAAGAAGATATACCTGCAAATAATGTCATATTTGTTTCTCCGTTTTTAACTGATACGGATATAGAAAAAATAAAACGATCGGGCTATCAACCAAGCGATATTCGACAAATGAAACCATTATTAACTCTGCACCATTTGAAGAAATTTATTCATCCTGAATTTATTTTTGCAGATATGAACTTTTCGTCTAAAGAGGAACTATTTGAAGAAGTTGGGAGACAATTGGTGAATCAAGAATTTGTGACACAAGAGTTTATCTCTGGACTTTCGCATCGAGAAAAATTGGGAGGAACTGATTTACCTTCTGGCACGGCGGTCCCTCACGGGAACCCATTATATGTTAATCAAACGGTTGTATCTATTATAAAGAACAAAAAAAAGTTTAAATGGGATAAGTATTACGTGGATATTGTTTTTCTCATCTGTATTTCTAAAGAAGACACTTTACAAACACGAAAGATTTTATCTGATATTTATAGCATGGTAGATGAATCTAAAATTTTGAAACAATTTCGCAGTAAAACAACTAGAGAAGCTTTATTGAAGAATTTAGGGAGTGAACATAATGGAACAAAATGAGAGAGGTGTCATCTCAGAGGACTTGATATTTTTAGATCAAGAGGTTACCAGTCAAGATGAAGTATTACAGATTATCGTAAATAATGCTCAAACGAATGGTTATGTAACTGATAAAGACAAGCTCTATGAAGCTGTCAAAAAACGGGAACAAGAAGTCCCTACAGCGATTGGCTATTCGATTGCGATTCCGCATGGAAAAACCGATGCTGTGTCATACCCATTTATATCGTTTTTGCGAACAACTGAGGAAATAAAATGGACAGAAGAAAATGAAGAAAGAGTGCGTTTGATATTTTTAATTGGTGTTCCAAATGAGAGCGAAAACAATTTACATTTAAAGTTTATTTCACAATTAAGTAAAAAATTATTAGATCAAGAATTTAGGACAAAATTAATGGCACAAACCAGTAGTAATGGCGCTTTTAAGCAATTAAATTCAATAGAAATTTGAGGAGGAAAACAAATGAAAATTGTAGGAGTAACAGCATGTCCGACAGGTATTGCACACACATATATGGCACAAGAGGCAATCGAAAAAGAGGGGAAAAAAAGAGGGTACGAAGTCAAAGTAGAAACACAAGGTAGTATGGGAATTGAAAATGAACTAGAACAAGAAGAAATTGATGAAGCGGATATTGTGATTATGGCCGTAGCAATTGGTATCGATGGCGAAGAACGATTTGAAGAAAAAGAAAACGAAGGAAAAGTATTTACTGTAGACCCTGGAGAAGTTATTCAACAGCCAGCTAAAGTTCTTGATGAAGCAGAAAAATTGTAAATCTATCTATTGGAAAAAAACAAAGGAGAGAAGGATACATGAAGAAAAAGGGGAGTTTCTTTAAAGACTTACAAAAAGCATTTAATACTGGTGTATCATTTATGCTGCCAGCAGTTGTAGTCGGTGGTATTTTCTTAGCAGTCTCTCTAGCAACTGGTGAAACAACTGGAGCTGGGTTAGAAGTTACCAATCCTTTTATGAAAAATCTGAACGATCTTGGCGATGCCGGTTTTGCGATGATGATTCCGTTACTTTCAGGCTATATTGCTAATTCATTAGCAGGAAAACCAGCTTTGGTTCCAGCTATGATTTTAGGTTATATAGCAAACAACCCTATTGGCCAAGGAGAAGTTGAAACTGGCTTTTTAGGGGCTATGATCATGGGGGTTGCTACTGGCTACTTTGTACGATGGGTTAAAACTTGGAAAGTTCCTGCAACTATTCGAACCATTATGCCGATCTTAATTGTACCTATTTTAACGACGTTCATTCTAGGGGTAGTTTATATTTATATCATTGCGGTACCGATTGGCGCTGCAATGGATTGGTTAGTCGATGTATTAAGTAGTTTACAAGGAGGCAGCGCTATTGTCCTAGGGATGCTTTTAGGCGCTATGACAGCTATAGATATGGGTGGTCCTATTAATAAGACAGCTACCGCATTTACGATAGCACTTATGGCTGAAAATGTTTATGAACCAAATGGAGCTCATCGAATTGCAGTTGCTGTTCCGCCACTTGCCATGGCTATTTCGACGTTCATTGATCGGAAAAAATATACAGAAGCAGATAGAAACTTAGGTCTTTCAACTTTTTTCATGGGTTTAATCGGAATCACAGAAGGAGCTATTCCTTTTGCAGTTAAGGATATTAAACGAGTATTGCCAGCTATTGTTATCGGTAGCGCAGTTGCAGGCGGTCTAGGCATGGTCAATGGAGTGGAAGCTCTCGTACCACATGGAGGATTGGTCATTCTTCCGGTAGTAAATGGGAAATTGTGGTTTACCATTGCTATGTTTATTGGCGTATTTGTTTCAGTCGCTATTTTACATTTTACAAAACCTAATATAGAAACCATTGAAGACAAATAAAAGCAACTAGCAAAGGTCTGTTAAGTTTGAGTGATTTCTAAAATTCTGTGAATAATTTTCACCTAAAAATGTACGATTCTTTTTGAGATTGCTGGACACTTTCCTTATCCTTTTGTAAAACTGAATCCCTAGAGCTGTTTAGTAATTATTTTGAAATTTGCGATTGGCACTTAGTTTGTAATATCCGACTTTTTAATAAACCAACAGTAAAAAAATAATTCTATAAGGAGAAATGAAAATGTCTAGTATGAAAAGTATATTAAACGACTTAAAAAAGAACCTAATGACAGGTATTTCATATATGATGCCTATAATTATTATTGCAGGTGTAACAATGGGGGTCTCCTCTCTACTCGGCTCAGTATTTTTTAATGTAAATGAATTTACTGAAGAAGTCTTGGCAGCACAAGGAAGCCCTATGTTAGATTTTATTACTTGGTGTTACGATTCAGGAAGTTTAATGTTTACATTAATGTATCCAGTTTTTTCAGGGTATATTGCCTTTGGGATAGCCAATCGACCTGGGATAGCGCCTGGCTTTCTAGGTGGCTTACTCGTTGAACAGATGGGGACAGGGTTTCTTGGAGCGATTCTAGCTGGTTTTGCTGCTGGTTATAGTATTAAATGGTTAAATAAAAATATTAAAATTAATACACAACTAAAACTTGAAAGTTCAAAAATACAGTTCATCCCTTGATAAATAAACGTTT
>JAKDZT010000135.1 GCA_030462125.1 Tetragenococcus sp. | reverse complement strand
TTTTAAAGAATATCTTCCTCTTTTTTGCTTTACAGTTGTTTTAAGTAATTCAACAACTCTCCATAATCTACCGTACTAAAATCTGTCACATCAAAATCCCAAACCTCACCTAAAACAAATTGATCATAGCTTCTATCACTAACAACCTTTCCAAAATCAGCTTTATCGATTAAATTATCTGCTTGCGTCCTATCTGCTAGTTCATCACCATGATGATAATGAGTCATAATATGACTTAAATGTCGATCACCCTGCCGATCACGTAATTTTCTACGTTCCCATAAAGTTTCAAATTCTGCTCTTAAACGAATAGTAATAACTTGATACTCATAAGTTTCCGCCAATTTCTTGAGATGATCTTTTTGTTTATCGGAAAAAGGATATTCAGACAAAATAAATTGTTTGCCTAACTGCATATAAATAGATAAGATACGATAATAATTGGACCAAACTTCTTCTTCTAGCTGCGCTTTTTCAGTTAAATTATTAAATCCAACAGAATCTGCTAATATTTCTTTCAATTCATCTGGCGTAAGAATAAAGATTGATGGTAAAATTTTTTGTATTTCATGTACCAAATAACTTTTACCTGTTGCTGGACTTCCTGCTATTAAAATTAAATATCTATTCATTTTTAATCCGCCCTATATTCATCGATTCATTTAAATTCATAAACAAACCAATCTTATGTCTAACAATCTCTTTTGTTTTCATGTTCGCCGGAATAACATTATGTCTTAGTGATTTATTCACTTCCGTTTCACCAAAACTATCTATCGCTTCTTGCGTCCAGCTAACTAAAAGCTCCGTTCCTACATTGAACTTACGGATACCATTATTAATTAATTCCGGATAATCCTCTTCTTTTACGCCAGTCCCCCCATGAACGACGAGTGGGATAGTTACTTGTTCATGTATCGCTTTAAGCAACGGAATTTTAACATCTGTTTTAGATTTAAATTGGCCGTGATTTGTACCGATAGCTACTGCAAGTGCGTCAACTCCGGTTTCTTTGACAAATTGTACAGCATCCTCTGGTTTAGTATACATTTTTTCATCTAATGGTACTGAGATACCCTCTTCAGTACCACCAATCGTCCCAATTTCACCTTCTACAGATACGCCTTTTGCATGTGCATATTGGACTACGGCTTTAGTTTTTGCGATATTCTTTTTAAAAGGAAGTGCGGATCCATCAAACATGACGCTTGAATAACCTGCATCGATTGCAGTTTTAATTTCATCGAAATCTTTTGCATGGTCTAAGTGCAACACAACATCCACCATCTCATTATTAGCAAGCGTTTTAACCACAGCAACTACTACTGGATAACCAATATACTTAGCTGTATCTATACTTGTTTGAATAATAATCGGACTCCCCATTTCTTTAGCTGCACGTATCATTTCTGGCAACATTTCTAAATTATGTGCGTTAAATGCCCCTATAGTCATATTCAAATCTTCAGCTACTTGTGTTACTTCTTTTAAAGTTTTATACATTTTCAAGCTCCTTTATTTATCTCCACTAATTGTTAATTTTTTTGCAACCGATCTCATTTCATCCATTTTGTTCATATACTTATCGATGCCAGCATCATCGCCGTTTCTGGCTGCTTCTTTTCTTTTTTCGTTGTATAAGCTCATCAACTTCTTATAACCATCACCCATCGACAGTTTTCGTTCTAAACTTTTTTCTAAGATAGGAATTGCTTCATCATCATTTTTTTGTGCATATAAAAGTCCTAATTCTTCATAAAGTTTTGCTTGTTCGGCCTTTGTTGCTGTTTTTTCGACTTTAGTAATTTCTGATTTTTTGGTATCAATCGCTTGGTTAATATTTGATAATTGTTCTTCTGATAAAGTATTTTCCTTTACATCATTCGTTTTCTTTTTTTTCTTGTTAAAAAAATCAAACATTTTACACTCTCCTAAATTTAACTACTAAAACATTCTCAAAATCGGACCTATAATCCAAGCGTATAATAACGCTGCAGCAATAGTATCTACATCAGTCGCAGTAGCATTGATAAAGCCCATACCAGTAAGAATAGTAACTAGTAACGCAGGTAGTAAAGTAATGAAAAAGCCATGAAGAATCCCTCCAATAATTGCTCCTCTACGACCACCAACTGCATTACCAAAGATTCCTGCTGTACCTCCGGCAAAGAAATTCGTTAACATTCCTGGTAAAATCATTGCTAAACCAAATGTTGGTAGTACAAACATGGCAATTACGGTACCAATAGTAGTAGTAATAAAGCCTAAAATAACAGCATTTGGCGAATACGGGAAAAATACTGGTGCATCAAGTGCAGGAACGGCATCCGGCACTAATTTCATAGCAATACCTCGAAAAGCTGGTACAATTTCACCTAATAGCAAACGAACGCCTGCAAGTAAAACATAGATTCCTACAACGAACTGAATCGCTTGAATGAAAGAATATATCATATAATTTTGTCCGCCTGTGTCCACAACATCTGGTCCAGCAAAAATTGCAGTAACAACATATAAGGGAACCATAACGACCATCACTGATAGATAAGTATCTTGTAAAAATTCAAAAGAACTTGGAAGATTAATATCTTCGATTGACTTTTTCTTTTCGCCTTTTTCACCGAAAAGTTTTGCAACACCCGCTTCAAAAATATAACCAATCGTACAGAAATGTCCTAAAGCAAGTTCGTCTGAATCTGTCACTTTTCGAATAATTGGTTGCGCGATAGCTGGCATAGCTACAGCAAAAATCCCTCCAATGAAACCACCGACTAAAATTAATACAATCCCTCGTAAGCCTACAAAAAATCCGAAAATAGTTGTCATTGTAGCCATCCACAAAATCGCTTGCCCAGTTAAAAAGATATATTTCCATGGCGTAAAACGAGCAATTAAAATATTAAAAACAAATATTGCTAAAAAGGTAAATGCAATTTCTCTACCCAAACCTAATTCATTCATAGCTTGTCCATTGATTGCTTCAATCGATGGAACAATCCCCTGCATATTGAAGCCTTCAGTAAATATCTCTCCAAAATAAGTTAAACTACCCGTGATAATACCAGAACCTGCATTTAAGACTTGAAATCCTAATAGTGTTTTAAATGTCCCAGAAATCACCGCTCCTACTGATTTTTTTTGTAAAATTAAACCCAACATCGCAATTAAAGCGATTGTAATGGATGCTTCTGTCAAAATATTTTCAATAATAAAATTAACTATCGTCATAAGTACTCTTTCCTTTCATTTATTTTTCTACAAATTCCTTCTCTTGCAACACGGGTATTAATTTTTCTTCAATCTCTTTTTTGGAGACAATATTTTTTAAATAAATAATCGAGGTTTTATCATCGATACTAAATTTTTTAAATTGTGATTCAAAATTTTGGGCAGTGATAATAACATCTGCTTTGGACGAAGCAGCCGTTGAAATATCTACATGGTCCAACTTCGCATTAACATTATGTTTATTTAACACATCTTCTGCCGACATCTGAGCCGCAAAACTGCTTCCTAAACCTGCCCCGCATACAAATAAAATCTCTACTTTTTTCACCATTTTTTCTTCTCCTTTTAATCGTTAAATAATATTTTTTTAAAATCCTCTATGATCGTTACATCATCTAATTGTTTCGTCTTTTCTTCATCATTAATCAGCTGAACGAGATACTTCATAATATTAAGATGTGAGAAAGAGTCCACAGCGGATAAGCAAAAAATAATTTTTACTGGATCATTTTCATCGTGTCCAAAACAAATTGGATCTTTAACTGTCGCTATACTCAAGCCTAGCCTATTGGCACCATCTTCTGGGCGCGCATGGGCTAAAGCTAAGTGTTTGCCGATCACAATATAAGGACCAAATTCATTAACTGAATCGATCATCGCTTGTACATATTGTTGCGTAATTGTTTCGTCTTTAACTAACGGCTCAGAGACAATCTGAATTAGATCCTGCCAATCTTTTGCTTCTGCTTGTAAAATAATATGTTCATCTTCTAAAATATCTTGAATCATAGGCTGTAACTCCCTCTTATTAACTAAAAATTGATTTTCTTTAAATATTTCTGCTAATTTTTCATATACATCTTTTGACACATCCCCTACTTGGCTATCTATGACTTGTAATAATGAGTGAAAGATATGAGTCATATCCTGATAGTTTTTACTAATTCTTCTGTGCTCCTTATTTTGTTCCAAAAAATGATGAATTATTTCTTTATCGTCTTCTTTTATAATTGGTTCTAAAACCAATAATGACTTATCCGACTGTTCAAGCGCCACAGTGGAAAAAACAAGATCAGCATCTAATTTTTCCACTAAACTCACCTCACGTGAGCTGAGTATAGCTAATACTTCAATATTAAATAATTCTTTAAGGTTTTCTGATAAAAGCTTGCCGGTAGCCATTCCATGGTTACAAATCACGACTGCTCGATAATAATAAGTAACTTCTTGATTCAATTCACTTAACGAAGTGGAAAAATGAATTACTAGAAAAGCTAACTCATCTTGAGAAATTTCATTACCTGTTAATTTATTAATAACTGGTGCAAAACTTTTTACTGCTTCATAAATAACTTCATAATCTTTTTGAATATTATGCTTCAAGGGGTTGACAAACTGCACATCGTAACGGACCCGGTTGAGTAGGCCAGCAATATGTTGATATAATCCTTCTTGTAGTGCTTCTTCTTTTTTACTGAAAGGAATATGCGTTTCATTTTCCACATGTTGAATCAACTGTATAGATAACAGCTGGGCTTGCACCCAATCAATTGAAGTATTCATATCTTGCTGGTTAAGGGTTTCTAATATAAAGGTTAAGTAATTAAATTCATTCAACGCATCTTTTATACCAAAAGTATAAAAAACAGTTTCAACAAAAACTTCAATAATTTTATTAGTATAGATATCTCTCTTTAACCAAATTGTATTCTCTATTTTTTTCTTATTAAGAAAAC
>JAKDZT010000134.1 GCA_030462125.1 Tetragenococcus sp. | reverse complement strand
TCTAAAGTATTATCAATAAACTTTTGTCCAGCAAAACCTGGATCCACAGTCATTACAGTAATCTTATCTAGTAATGATACATAAGGTAAAATCGTTTCAATGGGTGTTTCCGGGTTCAACACAATCCCTGCTTTTAAGCCAGCCTCATGAATCTGATCGATCAAGCGAAAAGCAAGTCCATCCAATACTTCCGCATGAATACAAATCCATTCACATTTTATATCGATTAATTGTTGTACCCAAAAGCTGGGGTCGGTAACCATTAAGTGAGCAGACATGGGAACATCACTTATTTTTCTAACTTCTTCAATAAACCATGGAGATAGCGAAATGTTAGGTACATAATGACCGTCCATTATATCAATATGATAAGAATCTACATGGTCATTTAAAAAATGAACTTCTTTTTCAAATTTATCCAGGTTCATGGTCATTAATGACGGTGAAAATTGTACATCATTCATGTATAATCCTTCTTTCTAAAACTTACGTAATTTGGATATCATTTAGATCAATATCTTCTTCTTCGACTTCTTTTTGAGCTTCGAGGTCTTCAGGAGAAAGTTTCTTTTTAATGACTACTAGTACTAAAGCTGTAACCACGATATTTGCTAATAATGCTAGAACGCCCGCCATAGGTCTTGACATCGTTGGCAGCATTAACACTCCACCAAAAGGCACGCTAGAATCTGCACCTAGAGTCATAGAAACTGCTCCGCCAACAGCACCTCCTACTGCACTTGCAACCACACTACGGATAATGTCATTCATTGCTAGCGGGATAACGCCTTCAACAACATTTACAATTCCCATAGGAACAGTTGATTTCAACGTTTCAACCTCGGTATTTGTGTAAATTTGTTTGTTAATGATTTTTCCAAAAAGATGAGCTAAACCAAATCCAATTGGTGTAGCCGTATTGACGAGTTGTAATGCAGTGATTGGTTCGTTAATCCCTTCGGCTTGCAACGTTAAAACGAAAGCAAACACGGTTTTATTAATAGGACCGCCATAGTCAACTGCGCTTAAAAGGCCTACCACTATACCAAACACGAGAATCGAAGAGGAGTTCAAACTATTTAATACACCTGTTAACCAGATGGTAAATGCTGCAATTGGCGTACCAATAACGTAAACCATAATCAGCCCACTCAATAGCGCGCTTAAAAATGGAACTACTAAAGTGGGCATTAATCCTTTTGCCCATTCTGGAACCTTTAAAAATCTTACGATCAGAATCGTGATGTAACCAGCAATAAACCCACCTAACAAGCCACCAATAAAACCAGCTTCAATTGCATTCGCTGTAAGTCCAACAATAAATCCTGGTGCAATTCCTACTTTTTCAGCAATGGAATAAGAAATACCTGTAGAAATAACGACCGGTAATAACCCTAAAGTCGTCCCTCCCATAGTCGCAAGTACGTCCCAAATACTAAAATTTCCTGTTAAGTCTGCAGGATTTTCTCCTCCCATGGCTGAACCAATAGCGACTAAAAACCCTGCTCCACAGACAATTGGTATTAAATATGATATTGCAGTTAATAAATGGCCTTTAAGATTCAATTTTCTTATCGTTTCCATGCAAAGTTTCCTCCTTTGTTATTTAGTAAAACTAGCAACAACTTCGTCTGCTGTCTTTGCTTCTAATAATTGCTGAACCACTTTTTCATTCCCTAATTTTTTTGCAAAAAGAGCTAGTAATTTTAAGTGCTGTTCCGCTCCTTCGTTACTATCTCCTACGGCAAATAACACAATCACTTTCACGCCATGATCATCAATTGATTCCCAAGGGATTTCTTGTTTGTTAATAAAAATAGCCACGCCTACCTTATCTACCACAGCGCTTTTTCCGTGCGGGATAGCAATATAATTGCCGATGCCGGTCTTTCCTTCTTTTTCGCGCGCATAAATGTCTTGCGCAAAGACTTCTTCATCAGAAATATAATCATTGGCTTTTAACGAAGCAACCATTTGTTGAATCGCTTCTTCTTTAGTCGCAACGTTAAGTTCTGTATTGATAATATTTTTGTCTAAGATTTCGCTAATTTCCATTTGGCAACTCCTCGTTATTTACTTTTTTGATCTTTTTTTACAACTTCTTCGGCTTTTTGAATTAACTTGTTGGGTGACTTAATAGCAACTTCTGTAGGCACTTGAATCACTCGTTTTCCATCAAATCGTTCACGATTACTAATCTTGACATCAATTGCTAAAATCACTACATCTGCTTGTTTGATTTGTTCCTCACTTAAAGCATTTTCAACGCCAATCGTGCCGCTCGTTTCAATTTGTACTTCGTGTCCTGCTTTTTTCCCTGCTTCTTCTAATTTTTCTTGGGCAATATATGTGTGGGCAATTCCTACTGTACATGCTGCTACGCCGACTATTTTCATTAAAATCGTCTCCTTATTTGTTATTTTCTACATTTATCAACTTATCTAAGTACTTGTCATCTGCTAATTTTCTAGTAAATTTCGTTATTTCCTGTTTTATAGATTTTTTCTCATCCGTCTTTAGTAAAATCACTATGACCAATTTGACATCATAAATCTCATCGTTCCATACTCTTATTGCTGGTTTTAAGGGAAGAATGAGAACCTTACTTTTCGAAAAAGAAGGGCTTTCAAAATGGGGTAATAAAACGCCAGGCGCAATTTCAATACTTCCTTGATTTTCTCGCTTTAGTAAATTGTTTTTAATATCTGTTGGCCAAACACCCGTCAATTTATTACTTTCTTGGCCTATAAACGATAAAACTTCATCCTTAGTAGAAAAACTTCGCTTGGGATAGATATTGAATAACTGTTCATTTTTCATGGTTAATCTCCTCAATTTTAGACTGAATTCTTCTTTGATCATCAGAAGTTAGCATCGCGCTAACAAGTAATGATTTAATAGGTAACGTACGCTTTAATTTAATCGTAGTTAATACTAATTCAGTCTCGGGATAATCCACCAGAAACCGTTCTAAATCTTTTGTAGATATCACATCGATAACATCTAATTCTGAAAATTTCTTTTCAATCTTGGCTTTTAAGAGTTCTGAAGTCCCTACACCTGTCATACACATAATTAACGTTTTAATCGGCAACTGATAAGTCTCCAACACGCGCGCAAAGTAAAGTGTAATAAATCCATTTTCGTCTTCATTAATAAACGGCAAATGATATTGTTCACTCACTAATTTTGAAACGCTATTTATTTTTTCAAAAATTTCTTGGTACGAAACTTTAATTTCATCTAATAAGCCATTTTTAATTCGTATTTTGTGCTCCAAACGATTGATCATTGGCTTAATATGGTTCGCTAAGTCAGAAAAAATCAAATCATCAGTGATTGAAATTCCCAATTTCTTACTCATTTTTTCAATATAAGTGTGTGTTATCTCAATTATTTGCTCAGAAAATTTGCTCGCATCATCAACTGAACCTTGCATACGAGAAGAAGCTAAATATTGATATAAATAAAAAATTTCGATTTTCGGCAACTTTTCGTTTAAATACTGTTCAACATTGGTAATCGTGACACTGGCAACTTCATACAATGCAGTGTCTTTTAATAGCTGTTCTTTTTCTTCTTTAGTTACTGTATTTTGATCGGTAATGTTCATTAAGCCAACATTTCTTGACCTTGTAATCAAAATATAAAGATGAGAAAAAATGTTAATATTATATGGATATGGAAGTGTTATTTTTAAATCTTTTTCCATTTTCTTTATTTGGTTAAGGACAAACAATGCATCATAAGTATTTAACCTCGATTCTTTTACACTAGCTAATTCATCAATATCCACCGTATTAAACGCTTGAATGAGATCAGCGATCGCTTGTCGTATACTTCCTTCATCGCCTCTAATAGCTAGCGTACGGTTTTTTCTTACCAGCTTTAGTTGATACTCTTTCAACTGATCTGCAATCAACTGTTCATCATTAAAAATCACAGAATCTCCTACATAATAATCTTTAAATAAATCGTATACATTTTTGGCCTTAGGAGAAGATAACAATAATTCCTCCATTATCCGATTTCGTCTTTCGCTAGGCGAATAAGAGGAGGAGTCATGATCTATTTGCGTCATATTCGTCTGAATATACTTTTCATAATCTAACTTATACCCTCGCCCCTTTTCAGAAGAAATTAAATCTCCTTCTGGGTAGTTTTCATTGATCTTTTTAATCAATCGATAAACTGTCTTTTTAGACGTTCCCAGATAATTTGCTAGCTCATTGGAAGTGATATAATCTCTTTGTTTTGATAGAAGAAGCAACAGATTTTGTTCCCGGTTTTCTTTTGCCGCCATCGTTTCTCTTCCTCCTTACATTTTTATCTTATCGCATATAAGCGAAAGCGTTTCCCTCTAAGTTGTCCATTGCAGTGGCCAAATAGATAAATTTGCTTGTAGCTTTATATTGTAATAAATTGTTGTTCAATTGTCTGTAGAGATATGGAGATATTTTCTCCATATCTATGTCTTTTGGATAAATTTTCCATTTAAGCCCATTCAAGTAAAACACAGGAATTTAGCACTTATGTATGAGTCTCGACTCTTTAGTCATGAAAGAAGCCATCCTTTTATCACTACATATTGATTGTATATATACTATATTTGTAGTGTAATATGGATGTTAAGAACAGGAGTGATAACAATGACTGTAAAAGAAAATGAAAAGAAAAAAGGACAAATTAATATAGATAAAGAATTAGCAGAACAAGCCGATCGAAGATTAAGAGGAATAGCTAAAAAAGCTCCTAAAACGATATTGGACACTCAAGAGCAAGTAGAAGCATGGTTTGCTGAAGAATCACAAGACTATTAAACCTAACGATGTTGTGAGTATTTGTGTTGAATTCGTTGAAAGGAAAGGCGGTAAAGTCCGTCCAGTTTTGGTTACTGAACATGAAAACAATTTATTAACTTTTTATCTTTTAACAACACAATATAAAAGTAAATCTCCTTATATTAAGGA
>JAKDZT010000021.1 GCA_030462125.1 Tetragenococcus sp. | reverse complement strand
AGTGCGCAGGGTTCGACTCCCTGACTTGCTATTATATTTTATTACAGGTTGTCCATTGGGCAGCCTTTTATTGTTGGAAAGGAGTATCAATCGATGTGGCAAAAGGTAAATATGAAGAGTGGCTGACCACAGAAGGCTTGATACTCCTCGAAGGTTGGGCAAGAGATGGATTAACTGATGAACAAATTGCAAAAAATATAGGGATAAAGCGGCCTACTCTTTATGAGTGGAAAAAGAGACATCCTGACATTTCTGGCGCCCTAAAAAAAGGTAAAGCAGTTATTGATTACGAAGTAGAAAACGCTTTGCTCAAAAATGCTCTTGAAGGAGATACAACAGCTCAAATATTTTGGCTTAAAAATAGGCGTGCTGATATGTGGAGGAATAAAGTTGAAACTAATCAGAAGCAACAAAATAGACTGTTAGAAGCACAAGCTGATGCCGCTGTTGCTAAGGCTAAAATACTCGCTGATAGTGCAAACAAACTTAGTGGTAATATAAAAAATAATGAGTTGCTTAAAGCATTGGTTGAAGTTCCAATTGTCGAGAAAGAAGGTGATTCATTATGATTTCTTTCAGCCCAAAGCAAGCGGAAAACATCAAAGCTGACATCTCCGGTATTGAGTTTGAAATGAACGAGGGAACAATTCGTTCAGGAAAGACAAACAGCGATATATTCAAAATGGCTCGTATCTATGCGCAATCGCCTGACCGTGACCATTTAGTCCTTGCCTATAATCAAGAACAAGCTTACCGCATGTTCATTGACGGTGAGGGATTCGGTTTAATGTACATCTTTGCTGATAACTCAGAAATTCGCCACAACGAAAATGGAGACCATTTATGGATAAACTTTGGTAAAGGTAATGAAAAACGCATTTATTATAAAGGCGGAGGAAAAGTAAATGCAGTTGGTGCAATTACTGGGATGTCTTTTGGGACTGTTGCTTTTCTTGAGTTTAATTTACTCAATAAAGAAGTAATAGCCGAAGCACTAAGGCGGACCTTAGCAAGTAAGCTGAGGTTTCACCTTGGAGAACAGAATCCACCAGCTCCCAATCATCCAAACCTTGAACTATTAAATCAGTTTGAAAAGACTGGTACTTATCGCTTTAGACATTGGAGACCGACTGACAATCCTATTCTTACTGGTCAGCGTTTGAAGATGTGGGAAGAACAATCTAAAACATCTGACTATCTTTATAAGCGTGACTGGCTAGGACAACGAGTGATGCCGGAAGGTGTTATCTATTCAATGTTTGATGAAGAAAAGCATATGACCAACCAACTTAAAGGCAGAGTCATTGAAACTTTCTTTACTGCTGATGGTGGCCAAGCCGATGCAACGACTTGTGCATTTAATGTAGTGACCTTTCATGAAGGACAATATTATTTGTACCGCATGGCAAATTACTATCACAGCGGAACAGATACAGGGCAGACTAAAGCAATGTCGGTTTACGCTAAGGAAATAAAACAATTTGTATCTTGGTGCTATGATAAATGGCAAGACATGCCACATTGGAATCATTTCTTTGTTGACCCTGCTTGTAAGACTTTAAGAGAAGAACTTAATTTAATTGGTATTTCAACAGATAAAGCAAATAACAACAGCAGAGATAAAGTTTCAAGTAATGGTTTGAAAATAGAAGTTGGTATCGAAAGAGTACAGAATGCTTTTGAAAAAGGGATTCTTTTTTTGTATTCGTTAGATGGGAAATATGATCACTATAACTTAATAAAAGAAATAGGTTTATATATAAGAACTCCTAACGGATTACCAGTAGATAAAAATAACCATGCCTGTGATGAATTACGCTATGCGGTCAATTATTTCACTGTAGAATACTTAATTTAGGAGGTGGCCAGTGTTTGATTGGTTTAAAAATATGATAAGAAAAGGGGGCGCAAAGGTAGGAATGGTTGAGTCATTAAATAATATTACAGATCATCCGAAAATTTCAGTTGATTCGGCTGAATATCTTCGCATCCAAGAAAACAAAAAAATCTACAAAAATATATTTAGTCAAGTTGAGTACTTAAATAGTGAAGGTAATTATGTTAAAAGAAACTTCCATTCGTTGAATGTATCGAAAGTTGTTTCTCACAAATTGGCCAAGCTTGTTTTTAACGATGGATGTTCGATAAGTATTGATAATAAAGATGCGGACAGATTTTTACAAGAAGTTTTTAATAACAATAAATTCCGTAAGAACTTTGGAGAAGAATTAGAAGCAGGCTATGCAATTGGCGGTCTTGTGCTTCGCCCTTATTATGATGAAGCAAACAAGACGATTAAAATTGCTTATTGCCGGGCTGATACTTTTTATCCATTAGAATCTAATACAAATGATATTAGTGAAGCAGCAATTGCAACCGTTACTCAAGTCTCAGAAGGTAAGAAAAATATTCGTTATACCTTGTTAGAATTTCATGAGTGGGAAAATGGTAGTTATTTCATTCGAAACGAACTATATCGTTCTGAAAATGAACAGGAAGTCGGAATTAGAGTACCTCTTAATTCATTAGCTAAGTATGAAAACTTACAAGATGAAGTATATATGGAGCGTTTCACTCGTCCTATTTTTGTTTATATCAAACTCGCTGGGAAAAACAACATTGATGTTTCTAGCCCTCTCAGTCTTGGAATTATTGACAATGCCAAGCGTCAACTACTTGATATAAATGACAAATACGACCAATTCATGAGGGAAATCGAAGAAGCAGGGCGCAAAATATTGGCATCGGATGACTTTTTTAAAGTGAGATATAACGAAGAAGGAATGCCGATTAAACGCTTTGATTCTAAGACTGGAGTATTTCAAAGAATGCGCTCAGATGAGCCGTTTATTGATGAATTTGCTCCTTCTTTGAGGTCTAGTGAGTTCATTGCGTCAATCAATTTCATTTTACGAATTATTGAACTTGAAACAGGATTTAGTTCTGGAACATTTTCGTTCGATGGACAAACAGTGAAGACAGCCACTGAAATTATTAGTGAAAACTCCGAGACCTTCTCAACTCGTTCGGACAATGTTTTGATTGTTGAAGAAGCTTTGAAAGAAATAGTTATTACTATCTTTGAGCTTGCGGATTCTTACGACTTGTTTAGTTCTCCTAAAGAATATGGCATTAACATTGATTTTGATGATGGGGTTTTTGAGTCACAAGATTCTAAAGCTGATTACTATGGGAAATTAACTACCTTGCAATTAACATCTCGCAAACGTGCAATTCAAAAAGTTCTTGGAGTGACTGAAACTGAAGCAAATAAAATTATGAAAGAAATCCAAAACGAAGCAGAAGGATTAGATTCCGAAACGATTGAAGAAGATAAGCTTGATAGCGGAAATGATGTGCCAGGATTTAATTAAGGAGGTGGTTTAATTGGCTGTTACACCTTATCAATTAGACTTGTGGAGCAGTAACATGTCTAGCCTTTATCAATCGCTAGAAGGCGAAATATTGCGCCTAATAATCAAAAGATTAAACAACGGCTCAAGTAACATCGCTGACTGGCAACTCCAAAAGCTAAGAGAGCTTCACTTATTTAATTCTGAAACTGCTGAAATGATTTCTAAAATAACAGGAATTTCGGAAAAGAATATCAAGCAAATGTTCAATGATTTAGGCAATTCAACAATTGAAGATATTGACAATTTAGTTGCTTCAGGGCTTCATTTATCACCTTTACCAAGCAATATTGACGAAGTAATGAGAGCTTATTATAACCAAGCTTGGGGTGATTTGAATAACTATGTTAATCAGACACTTCTTTCAACTAATTATGGTTATGGCTCAATATTATCTCGCCTTTATACTGACATCATTAATAAAACAGCCGCTGCTTTTAATACTGGAATCTTTACTTTTGAAGAAGCATTAGAAAGAACTGTTAGGCAATGGGCTCAACAAGGTATTAAATCAACTTTTATTGATAAAGGAGGGCATACTTGGTCGATTGAACGCTATGTCAGAACTGTTTTAAAGTCTACAATGGGAAATACTTACAACGAGCTTAGAACTTCAAGAATGAGTGAATATGGAGTTAATACAGTAGTAGTTACGAGCCATATGGGCTCAAGGTTAGCTTGTTCACTTATTCAAGGGCATGTAGTAGATTTAAGGCAAAATGTTCCTGATAATGCTGAATATAAAAGTATTTATGATCCATATTGGAGAGCTGATTATGGAGAAGCAGGTGGTCATCGTGGCGTTAACTGTCGTCATGCATGGATTCCTTTTATACCTGGAGTAAATACAAATAATCAACCGCTATTTGATAAAGCTGAAAATGATAAAGTTGCAGCACTACAAAAGCGGCAAAGAGAGCTTGAACGAAGAATAATAAAGTTCAAAAAAAATAAAATGGTTTCGGAAGCTATGGGAAATAAAGAAGGTGTTCAATCATGGCAAAGAAGTATTACAGCAACTCAAAAAGCAATTAGACAGCTTGTTGATAGCAATGAGTATTTATCAAGGAATTATAAGCGTGAGAAGGTTTATACTCCTTTAAATATTTTATTGAAAGATTTTAATTATAAAAATTAAGCGTTTGTTACTGACAGGCGCTTTTCTTATGCTCTTAGTGGAAAACAAACGTTTATTCCTTTTTCGTTTAGTTTGTAGGTTCGACTCCTATACAGGGCTTAGCTCGCCTAGCTATAAAAGGCAAACAAATCCAAAGCGGGAAGTGTCCGCTATAAAAGACTATGGAGGGAAAGCAATGGATATTAAAGCCATTATCGCAAAGCACACAAAAGAAGATGGAAGTTTTGATTCTGAAGCATTTGCTACAGAAATTAATGCAACTATTCCAAAAAAATTTGTGAGTAAAGAACAATACAGTAAGAAAACAGAAGAAGTTGATAAACTCACTGCTGACTTAGAGAGCGCTCAAAAATCTAATCTAAGTACAGAAGAGCTTCAAAAACAACTTGAAAAAGCTGTGAATGATGCTAAAGAACGTGAAACTCAATTTAATGCTGACCTTGCTAGTATGCAAAAAACAAATGCAGTAAAACTCGCTTTGAAAGACTCAGGCACTGTTAACAGTGATTTGTTATTCGGTCAAGTCAACATGGATAACGTCATTATTCAAGATGACGGCAAAATTTCAGGACTTGATGACCAAGTAGCAACATTCAAAGAATCAATGCCTTATTTATTCCAAGAAGGCGGAGCTGCAGGAAAAGGAAAACCAACAATCGTTCCTAGCGGAAATCCAAATAGTGGTGGCGCTAGTGAAAAAACATTGGTTCAAAAAATTCAAGAAAGATTAGGTGAATAATATGCCAGTAGTATTAGACTCAAAAGACTTAGCAACAATCGACAAAGAATTCAAAGCAGAATCTCAAGTTTGGGATATCTTATCACAGGGTGCAAAATCTATCACTGCAGCTGATTTTGTAGGTGCAAAAGAAGTTCGTATTAATAAAATGTCTGGCTTCAAAGATGCAACATCTTATAAACGTAACGGAGAAAATGCTCGTAACCAAATTAGCATTGACAAAGAAACTGTAAAATTAACCCATGAAGATTGGTTCGGTTATGATGTTGACCAGTTGGACCAATCAGAATCGGCAGCACTTACCATCAATAATATCGTCACTGAGCATAAACGTTTAGTTACAGTTCCACATCGTGATAAAGTTGCAATCCAAGCACTTTATGACAATGCAGGAACAAAAGTATTTGAAGCTTTGACAAAAGCTACTATTCTTGATTCATACGATGCAGCAGAAGAGTATATGACTGACCATGAAGTGCCTGGCGGTTATGTAATGTTTGTTTCAGCAAAAGTTTATCGTCTATTGAAAAATGCTGATGGAGTATCTAAAACTTTTTCTACAAATACAATGTCAATTGCTGGTATTGACCGAACAGTAGCACAACTTGATGGTGGTGTCCCAATCCTTAAAGTTTCAAAAGACCGTATTCAAGGAATTAATATTTCTAATACAATTAACTTTATTGTGGTTCCTTTAACAGCAATTGCGCCAATTGTTAAGTTTGGTACAGTCGATACAGTACCAGCTTCACAAGACCGCAGCGGATATCGCGATACAATCAAAGGCCTTGATTATTATGATGCAATTGTATTTGATAATGCTCAAGAAGCTATTTATATTTCCGAAACAATTCCACCCGTTGCAGTAGTTGGAGTAACGTTGAATAAAACAACGCTATCTCTCGCAGTTGGGGCAAATGAAACACTGACAGCGACTGTTACACCTACTGGTGCAACTGACAAATCAGTAACTTATAGTTCTGATGATTCAAAAATCGCTACAGTAACACCAGCTCAAGGTAAAGTAGTCGGAGTAAAAGCTGGAACAGCACACATCACAGCTACTACAGCAAACGGTAAATCTGCTACTTGTGCGGTAACAGTTACAGCACTATAAGAGAGAGGAGCAAAGACTCCTCTTTTATTTTTAAGGAGGTAAACAATGGCTTATTTAACGTTTGATGAATACACCAACTTTGGATATAAAGCTGTTACTTCTGATGAATTTGACCGTTTAGTTGTTCGAGCTTCTGATGTTGTTGATGTTTATTCTCGACAATTTTATAAATTTCATGACTTGAATACTGATGTAGATTTTAGAAAGTACCAATTTAAAAAAGCTGTTGCAGTTCAACTCGAATATATGGCAACAATCGGGGCTGTTTCAACGGCTGAAATTAACAATCCAACATCTTGGTCATTAGATGGAATAAGTGTTTCAAATGGCAATAATAAGCTTACTGATGATGGAACTTCTATTTCATTAATCTCACAGGATGCTTTAGAAATGTTGAGTGAAACAGGTTTGCTTTATCGCGGGGTATGCTCATGAGTTACTATCAATTACCACCCAAAAGCGCCTTTCCTAATACTATCGAGTATAAGAATAAATCTGGTGAAGATAACTATCATAAGCCGATTTATGACCCATCAAAAATAATTGAAAACGTTTGGTTTAATCTAGCTTCAACTTTTTCTCGTAGTGGCAATAATTCTACTGAGAAAGCTCCTAATTCATCAATTACTTTAGTTAAAAGATACTGTGGTCCATTGCCTAATTTCACTAATGATTCTCTAGTTATTTTTGAAGGTAAGGAGTACAGAATAGTTTTAGCTAAAGAACTCATCTTGAACGGAGAATCAATTGGCTGGAGATTGGAGGTGGTTTAATGGCTATTAAGGTTGATTTTAAGGGAGTAAACCAGAAGCTGTCAAAAGCCAATTTAGACCGTGGACTTTATGCTATGACGAATCAAGCAATGGCAGACATGAACCCTTTTGTACCATTCAAAGAAGGGGATTTGAGACAAAAAGTTCATGCGTCTAAAAATGGTGTGACCTATGAATCTAAATATGCCAAGAGACAATTCTATCTTCAAGGAAGGAAATACTCGACTCCTGGAACTGGTCCTAGATGGGATTTAAAAGCTAAAGCAAAATTTAAAGGTTCTTTGCCAAGAGCATTTAAGAAAGGAGCAGGTATTTAATGGATTTTATAGACCGGCTTTGTGATAGTGTTAATTCTATTCAAAATTTGCCTATTAACTGTTCACTTGGATATTTGTTATCTAAGGAATGCCTTGTGCTTTATCCTCTGCCAGGAGGACAAGTTGAAAGAGAATTCTATGATGGCATCAAAGACCAAGTGTTAAATTATGAGTTTTCAATGAAGTCGCAAGACCAGCAAGCGATTCAAAGGACACTTTGGTTAATTCAATCTCATTTAGAAGAGCTTTCATTGCTAAACAGTGATGATGGCTCTTTTGATTTTGGAGAAATAAGAATTTCAAATAAGCCCTATATTAACAACGAAGATGAGCAAGGTTACTACATTTTCATACTTGATATACAGGCTGCAATTACAACATTTCCACGAAAGGATAAATAAATGACAAGATTAAAAAACGCACTGCGAGGTCACTTTATTGCACCAGTTAAAACTGCTGGAGAAGAACCAGCAGATAAAGATTACTTAGAACTCGCAAAATGGATTTCGGGAGTCACTGATGATACAGACGAAGAAACCGATGATACAGGGTTCTACGATGGCGATGGTACAAAAGAAACAACAGTAACTGGAGTTTCTGGAGCTTATACATTTGAGGGGTTTTATGATTCAGAAGACCCAGCACAAGCTTTAGTGGCAGCAAAAAAATATAAAATTGGTGAAGACCGCAAGGTATGGCATAAAGTTGTATCTGCTGATCGTAAGAAACAATGGATAGGATTAGCAACAATTTCAGATATTAAAGCTGGCGATGGAGATGCGACCGATTATGAAGCCTTTGGTTGCAAACTTACATTCAATCAACTTCCAAAAGAAAAACCGTTCCCCTGATGCTCCCCAGGTGGTAACTGGGGTTATTAATTCAGATGGCTCTATAAAATTAGATTGGAATGCAGTTCTTAAAGCCAAAGCGTATTTGATTCATTATGCGGATGCGAATAAAACTGATCCACATGATGCAAAATATATGGGCTATACTGAAACTAACTCATGGACATTAGCAACCGCACATGTTCCAACACTCGTAACTAGAGATAAGATTTATTTCTATGTCCAAACTTATAACGTAGTTGCACCAAGTGGAACAACAGAAGTTGGAAAAGCTGCAGCTTTACATGATGCAGATAACATTACTGGTTCAGCTTGGAGTACACCAACAATTTTGACTAAAAACTAATTAAGAAGGCTAGGAGCATATTTCCTAGCCTTTATTTTTTAAGGAGAAAACATGAAACCAATTCAATTACGTAGCAATTTTATCGAAGTAGATTTTAAAGATGCTGATGGGACTGTTGCTTTTACAATTCGATTTGACCGAAAAGACGAAAACATTGAGCGTTTGTTGAATTTTGAGAAAGAATTTGAAGAACTCAATAAAGGATTTAACGAAGAAACTGCAACGCTGGAAGAAAAGAAAACATATGTCAAAACAGTTGTTGATTCATTTTTAGAACCAGGTTCTTTTGAAAAACTCTATACTTCAAACCCTTCACTTGAAATTGTGATGGCTTATTTATTCCAAATTATTATCGGAATCAAAGAAGAACTCGAAGCAGAAGACCTTAAAGCTCTGGAAAATAAATATCTGAAATAAGGAGATGCTTATGTTTTCTCTTTATGAAGAATTAAATGATGAACACGATGTAAATGGTACAAAATATCCAATAAACGTGACATTTGACAATATTCTCAACTTGATTGACATGTTAAAAGAGAAAAAACTATCTGACAGATTAAAACTAGACTTCGCTATTAGAATGCTATTTGGCAAAGATACAGAGTTAGTTAAATTGAGCGGAGAAGAACAGCTTGAAATATTTAATTGTATTTTTGAAAAATACGTTATGCAAGGTCAAGTTGAAAAATCTGTAAAGTATGACCGACAAGGCAATGAAATGCCCAGTTATGAAGCTGATACTAAGCAAAACTATTCTCTTAAATACGATGCTGAATATATTTACGCTTCATTTGTTCAAGCTTATGGTATTGATTTAATCGAATATCAAGGTAAGCTTCATTGGTTCAAGTTCAAAGCTTTGCTTGGAGGGCTTCCTGAGGAAACGAAGTTCAGACAAGTTCTTGCAATTAGAACGTGGGAAAAACCTTCTAGTGAGAAAAATGCTCATAAAAAAGAAATGAAGAAACTGCAAGAAATTTATGCTCTGCCAGAAGATGAAGAAGAAAGTGAGGTAGATTAATGGCTGATGGAACAATTACTATTGACATCATAATGGATGATGGTTCAGTCAAAAAAGGTCTTGCTAGTATTAATGGGCTTGAAGGAGCAGCTAACAAAGCAGGCACAAGCATCAAATCAATGGTTGCTGCTATGGGCCTTGTTAAAATCGCAAGCGCTGCTTTTGATGCTCTTAAAAGTTCTGTTGGAGATGCTGTTTCTCGTTTCGACACCATGCAAAAATTCCCAAAAGTTATGCAAGCTTTGGGATTTAGTGCAGGAGATTCTACAAAATCAATAAAAAAACTTTCTGATGGGATTGAAGGACTTCCAACGAAACTTGATGATGTTGTTTCTCAAACTCAACAATTGACATCTATTACTGGTGATTTAAATAAATCAACTGATACTGTTTTAGCCCTTAATAATGCTTTTCTAGCAAGTGGTGCTAGTACTGAAGATGCAAACCGTGGGATGATTCAGTATAATCAAATACTTGCAAAAGGAACAGTTGATATGCAGTCTTGGAGGAGTTTACAGGAAACAATGCCTTTAGGATTGCAAAAGACTGCTGAAGCGATGGGTTTTACTGGTAAAACTGCGCAACAAGATTTATATGCCGCTTTGCAAGACGGGAAGGTTACGTTCGACCAATTCAATGACCAATTAATTAAATTAGGTACAGGTACAGGTCAGTTAGCTACTTTAGCTAAACAAAATAGCGCAGGTATTGCGACTTCCTTTGGAAACTTGCGAAACGCTATTTCAAAAGGGATGGCAAATACTTTAACTGCAATTGATAAAGTCGTTCAAGCATTGACAGGAAAATCAATCGCTCAAAATATTGATAGCTTAAAAGGTATCATTAATTCTGCTTTTGGTTCAATAAACAAGTCAATTGATAAAATGATACCTACTTTTCAAAAATTGGGCGAGTTTGTAAAAGAACATAGTACTTTATTTAAAGTATTAGGTGTTTCTATAGGAGTATTTGTCAGCTCAATATCGGCAATGGCTGGAGTAGCTAAAACAATTAGCATGGTAAGAGGAGCGTTTTCTGCGTTAAAAGCTGTTATGTTAGCTAATCCTTTTACTTTAGTAATTGCCGGTATATCAGCGTTAGTAGCTGGATTCATATACCTTTATAAGACCAATAATAATGTAAAAAAGACAATAGACGATTTATTCAAATCATTTGGATCGTTAAAAGGTATTATCGCTCCAATAACTTCAATATTTAAATCGTTAGGGAAAACATTTGCTGATGTCTTTTCTAAAACAGATTTTTCGAAGTTTACTCAAAGCTTTTCATCTTTGGGTAAAAGTATTTCAGGTAGTTCGGGCATTCAGAATGGAATAGACAAAATATCAAATGGTTTCAAATCATTTTTCCAAGGCATTTCTACTAATGTACCATTATTAGGGAAAAATTTTGGTGAAGCACTCAAAGGTATTGAACAAGCTATTGCTAATGCTGTTCCTTCAATTGTTTCAGGAGGTTTGGAAATAGTTGCTGGTTTAATAACTGGTATTGCTCAAGGGTTACCATCATTAACATCGGCATTTTCAATGTTAATTACTAGTCTCACAAATTCAATTGTGACTTTGTTGCCGGTTATCGTAACTAGTGTAACAAGCATTATTGTTACTTTTTTGAATACATTAACAGAAAATCTTCCCCTAATCATAGCAGCAGGAGCGAATTTAATTAATTCATTTTTGCAAGGTATTACTAATCAGCTTCCTTCATTAGTTTCTAGCGCAGCAAACTTGATTGTAACTTGGTTAACATCACTAAATGAACATATGCCTGAGATACTACAGGCTGGATTTGACTTAGTAGTGACTTTCTTAAGCGGTGTAGCAAGCAATATAGGAATAGTTACAAGCCAAGCTGTTGATATAATTGTTAATTTCGCTAACGCTTTAGCAGGTAAGATGCCTGATATCGTGAATGCTGGTGTTAACCTAATTGTAAGTTTTATCAATGGTATTGCTTCAAACATAGGCTCTATAATAAATGCTGCAGTTAATTTAATAGTCAAGTTCATAGGAGGAATAGCAAATAAAATACCTGATATCGTTAATGCTGCAATGAACTTAGTTGATGCGATTGTTCGTGGAATTGGCCAAGCATCAGGTCGATTGATGGATGCTGGTATTCAATTAATAAGAGATTTGGCTAAAAACATAAGGAATCGCCAAGGTGATATGAGAAGTGCAGCCGGAGAACTGCTTAGAGCAATAGTTGGAGTGTTCATACCTGATTCGCTCGTTGAAGCGGGTTCTGCGATTATAAATGGATTCTTAGGTGGCCTCAAATCAGGATTCGAAAATGTAAAAAGTTTTGTTGGGGGTATTGCTGGATGGATTAAAGATCACAAAGGGCCCATCAGTTATGACCGTAAATTATTGATTCCAGCTGGTAATTCAATTATGGATGGACTGAACGAAGGATTAGGTGATAGTTTTAAAAATGTCCAACGGAATGTCTCTGGCATGGCTGATAAGTTAGCTAGTGGATTTAATTTAAATCTTCCTAAAGTTACTGCTGAATATGCAGTTAGTTCAGCTGGCTTAAATGCTGGAGAGCAATTAGCAGTAAGTCAGCTTAACTCAATTCGTTCGAATATCCAAAGACAGCTTGATAATCAGCCAAAAAGTTCAGAAACTAATTCATTACTAATGCAAGCAATGGCCGCGGTAGAAGCACTTGGAAATCAGGAAGCAGTATTTAATATCAATGGTTCAGAATTTGCTCGTGTCACTGCTAAAGATAATCAAGCGGCACAAAATGGATTAACGACTTTACAAACTATTCTGGGGGGAGGAACCTTATGACATTAACAGTCAATTTTGCAGGCAATGAGCTGACAAAACATATGAGAATAATTGATGTCAAGCGTAATTTAGGAGCTGGAATTGATATTGTTTCTCAAAAAAGAGCAGGAAATGGAGAAGATTTCATATCTTCTAGAAAAGACTCCTCTAAAATTGTGGTGGACTTCAGAACTTTTGATGATATTACTGCAGCAAGGCGATTACTTGCTGCTTTAACATCTAGCGAAACATTAGCAGAGCTTTCATTTTCTGATGAGCCTAATGTGAGATATCGCGCAATTAGGGATGGAGAAATTACTTTAACGGAAAATAAAAGTAAATTATTTTCCGATGGAACAATAACTTTTAAAATTCCTTCCGGAGCAGCTGAATCCGTCACATCAAATGTTTTAAATGCAACCAATTCTGGCGGAGAAAATGGAACTATAACTCCTAATAAAACAAATGGATCAATTGAAATTAAGGTCAATAATAAGGGAACTTTACCAACGTTTCCAAAGATTAAGCTCACTAATGTTTCAGAAAATGGATATTTTGGAATAGTTGGAGTAAAGGGATTAATTGGTCTTGGGAATATAAACGAAGCTGATGGAGTAACCAATCCTATGAGCGAACAGCTTTACGATAGTGCATCTGATACGAGCTTTTCTGATTTTAAAGATGTCGCAACTGGCACTCCTAATCCTCAAAACAAATGGTTAGCAACGAACGGAAAGCTTGAATTTCAAACTGATGGGTTGAGATTAAAAGATAAAGGAACTGTTGGTTCTAATCAAGGAGTTGCTGGTGGAATGAAAGTTATGACCTTACCAGCAGATTCAAATGGTCATGTTGGAGCAGTTAATTTCTATTCATATTTTAATATCTTTGCTTGGGCTGGTGCATTTGGCCAGACTGGATTATTGCAAGTTTTATTTACGGATGCAAACAATAAATTAGTAGCCGGATATGGTGTCTCTAAAGGAGATATGGTTGGAAATAAGGCATCAATGAAATGTTGGGTAGGGGGAAATAGCCCACGGGAATACGCAAGTAACGACTTCATATCTAACAATGGTGAGGGAAATGGAGCTGGTAGTATGAACAATATCAGCTTTAATGAGAGGACTGGCCATTCGGATTTTGTTAAAACTGGAAGCCAATTAGAATTTTATTGGAAAGGCTCACGAATCAAAGCAATTATTCCAGAATTAGAAACTGTAGAAATTGCTAAAGTCTATATTTATATCGGGCAATATGTTCAATCAAATAAATTCATGACTAACTTATCATTGAGAAATATATCATACAGAAAAGACAAAGTTTCTGTTTGGTCCAATGTTCCAAATCGTTATGCCGCAGGTTCTGTTGTTGAAATTGATATGGAGAATGACAAGATTTTTACTAATGGAGTCGCAACAAATAAAGATTTTGTTAATGGAGGTAAATTCTTCAGCATTCCTCCAGGAGAAAGCACAATTATTATTAATCAATCAGCGTTCAATCATACGCCACCTCAAGTAGAACTGACATGGAAGGAGAACTATTTATAATGTTAATTAATATTCATGATTCACATCTTGAAAAGGTTGGCTTTTTAGATAGTGAATCTCCAGGAGCGCCAGGCTTTTTTAATGATGTAGAACATCATTATTTAGCAGAAGGGGCTTCAACATTTACTTTTTCAGTAAATAAAAAGAAAAACGGTATTTTACAAGATTACTGCCAATTTTTAAATGAAGATGCATATTTTAGTTTTACAGAACATGGTGATGATCACTTTTATAGTGTTGGGACAGTTGATGAAGATAACGATACCACTTTCACAGTAACTTGTTATTCTTTAAATTTGGAACTCAGATTAGAACAATGTGACCCTCTAGAAAATACAGCAAGTCATAATATCCAGTGGTATTTTGACCAAATGGAGCTTATTAATAATACTCAAATTACAATCGGAATCAATGAAGTTTCTGATTTAAGCCGAGTAATAAAATATGATGGTCAAGAAAGTAAACTGGCAAGACTAATTTCTCTTATCGGAAACTTTGATGCAGAGTTTGAATTTATTACGAAATCAAACAATGATGGGACATTAGATAAAATCATTCTCAATATCTATAAAGAAAATGACGGAGTAAATTTTCAAGGAGTAGGAACGAACCGTGATGATGTCATTTTAACTTTAGATACTAATATTACCGGTGTTTCAAGAACGGTAGATAAAACTCAAATTTTTAATGCTACAACGATAACTGGAGCAGACGGATTAACATGGAATTCAAGTGAGTTTTCTTATGTCAATTCAGATGGTGTGGAGGAGTTTTATAAAAGAAAAAATGCTGATACTGCATTTGCACCTCTTTCTCTTGCTAAATATCCATCTCAAATCCAATCATCAACAGGGGATAGATGGATTCGAAAGAATTTCACTACTGATTACACTTCAGCTAACGCAATATGGGGTTATGCAGTAAGCCAATTCAAGAAGTTTGCTTATGGGATTGTAACTTATAAAGTCTCAGTTTCAAGCCTATTAGTAAGTTCAGAGGTTGGTAATGGCTTACCTTTAAAAATTGGAGATACAGTAACAATTAGTGATGATAACTTCATTGATTCTAATGGAGTTCATGGTTTAATTTTGTCAGCTCGTGTTTCTGAAATGGAAATTTCAAGAACAGATCCCACTAAAAATACTCTAGTTTTTTCAAATTATATTCGACTTCAAAGCCAAATCTCAAATGATTTGCAATCTCAACTGTCAAATCTAGTCGAAGCAGCTACTCCATACCGAGCAGAGCTTACAACCACAAACGGCACACAGTTCAAAAATGGCGCTGGTTCAACAACTTTATCAGCTCATATTTTCAAAGGTTCTGCAACGGCTGAAACAATCGCTGACAGTTACGAATGGTCGAAAGATGGAACGGTTGTCGCAAACGTTCAAGAAATCATAGTTGATGCCAGCGGAGTTGCGGATAAGGCAGTTTATAGTTTTAAAGCGACGGTTGCGGGTAAAGTAGTCGCAAGTCAGTCGGTGACTATCACTAATGTTAATGATGGCACAAATGGACGTTCTGTTACAAACGTTTCTCAAAAGTGGCGTTTGACAACGACTACTGCAACACCAACGCAAGCTTGGTCAGACGCAGGTTGGCTCACTACTCAACCAACAACGACAGCTACTAATAAATATCTATGGTCTATCACTCGAACAACTTTCAATTTAGCACCTTTAACGCAAGATGTTATTGAACAAAAAGCAGTTTATGGTGATAAAGGCGATAAGGGAGACCAAGGTAACAACGGTACTAATGGAATAGCAGGTAAAGATGGTAAGGGAATTAAATCCACTGCAATCACTTATCAAGCAAGCACTAATGGTACCACGGCTCCAACTGGTACATGGTCGGCTAGTGTTCCCACTGTGGCTAAAGGGAGTTTCCTATGGACACGCACAATCTGGACGTATACAGATAACACTACAGAAACTGGATATGCTGTAGCCTATATGGGTACTAATGGTAACAACGGTCATGACGGAATTGCTGGTAAAGATGGTACTGGTATTAAAACTACGACTATTACATATGCAGTCGGAACATCAGGAACAAGTGCTCCAGCAAGCGGTTGGAATAGCCAAGTCCCTAACGTGCCAGCGGGGCAATACCTATGGACTAAGACTGTTTGGGCTTATACGGATAATACCAGTGAAACAGGGTATTCAGTTTCTAAATTCGGTGAAAAGGGCGACCGAGGAGACCGAGGCATCCAAGGTTTGCAAGGTCCTGATGGAACTCAAGGGATTCCTGGACCTAAAGGTGCTGATGGCACCGATGCGCCAACGATTACTGTTAAGTCCTATACATACTCGGCAGGTTCAAGAGCGGAAATTGAGCTGACTGGGCCAAACGCATTTAAGCAAACCGTTTATAACCGAGGACATAACGTCTGGGTGATTGATGCTACAACACACGAGCTCAAAGAGTTTGTTAGTTGCGACACCTACACCGCCATGTCTTTTAGTCACAACGGTGTTAGTACGACTTTGGCTGACTACCTCACTAGCCTTAAAGACAGTATTGTCGTAATCGCAGCCTCAGATGCAGACGCGATTGACCAAAATGTTAGGGATGTGCTTAACAGCATGGGCGGATTCCCAGATTTTGGGACATGGGGCAGTTGGCGGTATGGTCATGTCTTCATTGGCATGTCAAAGCGCAACGATGGTAGTTGGCCACTGCAACCACGGCAGGGATATGAAGAAGTCATTAAAGAAGATGGCTCTGCTCCAGAAATCGGGTGCACGCTATCGAAGGGTGGAATAGTAGCTAACGGTGCTGACGGAAAAACACAATATACTCATATCGCATATGCAAATAGTGCCGATGGTTGGAAAGACTTTTCAACTTCTGATTCTAATCGTGCCTATATCGGGATGTATGTTAATTTTAATGTTAATGATTCAACCACTCCGAGCGATTACTCATGGACGCTTGTTAAAGGAGCGGATGGAACGCAAGGGACACCGGGCAAACCTGGAGCAGACGGTAAGACTCCATATTTTCACACCGCATGGTCTTATAGTGCAGACGGCACGGACGGTTTCACGACTGTTTATCCTAATTTGAATTTGTTAGTTAACAGTTCAGCCAAAACCAAAGATGGGTTCTTTAAAAACTTCGACAAAGTAGAAGATGGCTATGGTGAAGTAACACTAAAGGGAAATAATTCATATGCTGGCATAAGTATGTGGGATGGTTTCTCTATTCAACCTGGAGATTACAAACCCGGTGATACATATACAATGAGCATGGATGTTATGTTTACAAGTTGGAATTTCCCTGCTGGAGTATATCTGGAAGAATTTTGGATTGGGCAGAGATACACTCACAACTCAGATTGGTCAATAAACTCATGGAAGAGAACATGTTACATTGATTTACCTAAAGACCCTAGTAAAATGCTAAACCAATGGATAAGAATAACATATACTTCAACGGTACCCCCTCATGAAGACCCTTCTGTATCAACAGAATCAATCTTTATGACTAAATTCTCAGGTTCAGGTGAAACTAGTTTTACGCTTAGAGTTAGAAATCCAAAACAAGAACCAGGCTCAATTGCCACTCCACATATGCCTTCATCTAGCGAAGTCACAACTGCTGACTGGCCAAGCTACATCGGTCAGTACACAGACTTTACGCAAGCTGACAGCACTAATCCATCCGCCTATACTTGGAGTCTGATACGGGGGAATGACGGGAAAGATGGAGCAACAGGTAAAGATGGTGTTGCTGGTAAAGATGGCGTTGGTATCAAAACTACTGTTATCACTTACGCTTTATACTCAAGTGGTACAGATAAACCAAACAATGGTTGGACTTCACAAGTCCCTACTCTTGTAAAAGGTCAGTATCTATGGACCAAGACTGTTTGGACATACACGGACAGCTCATTTGAAACAGGTTACTCAGTAACTTATATTGCAAAAGATGGAAATAACGGTAATGACGGAATTGCTGGTAAAGATGGTACTGGTATCAAAACTACGACCATTACATATGCAGGCTCTACAAGTGGAACAACAGCACCAACAAGCGGTTGGACTTCCACAGTTCCGACAGTTGCAGCAGGTAGTTATCTGTGGACGAAGACTGTTTGGACTTATACGGATAAGACCAGTGAAACAGGGTATTCAGTTGCTAAAATGGGAAATACTGGAGCAACAGGTCCACAAGGACCTCAGGGGAATACTGGACCACAGGGCACTGCTGGAAGTAACGGTGACCCCGGTAAAATTGTTTCCAATACTGAACCAAGCACTCGATTCAAAGGCTTAACTTGGAAATATTCAGGCACCTCTGACCTTACCGCAAGTGATGGAACAGTTATCAAGCCTAATACGGAGTACTATTACAATGGCACTCACTGGATGATTAATTATTTAAGTGCGAACAATCTTGAAGCTAATTCAATTAAAGCTGATAAAATTGACGCAAAAAATTTAACAATTACTGATGGTGAGTTCATTAGCAAAACAACTAATGGTCCAGTTACAACCTCTACTGAAATTAAAGATAATCATATTGCAATTTCAAAGACGGATGGAACCGTTAATACTAGAAATGATATAGCGCTTGATTCTGAACAAGGACTAGCTCAGAAATTTACGAACATTAATACAAGATTCTACAGAACAGCTGGGATTAATTATCAAGGTCCATTCACAAGTGACTCAGATGGAAACTATGCTCAACTTACGCCTCAAGGCACGAAGTTATCAACTGACGTTCCTTGGACCAAGCTTAGTTTAATGAATAATTTTAATGGAAATATTGAGTATGCGATTATCAATGGGACTGTCTATATATCAGCATCAGGAGTTGGCGTACCAGCAATGACTACTGGTCAATGGAAGCAAGCGGCTCAATTGCCAACAGGAAGTTCAGCAATTCCAATTAGAGCAAATCGAATTGCAGCAGGAGATAGTGGAGATGGTCTAAGTTGGGCAATACTTTCTAATCAGGCTGGAGGAATATTCATTCGATGCAGTGCTAATAAAGCGCCAACACCTAACTTATTTAATGCCACATTACCATATCCTATCGGATAAAAGGAGGAAAAATGGAAAAAGTCAATACAACGAATACAACAACTGATATCTTTGTCGATGATAAGAATGTGGGTAATTTTACTCTCACGACGTTCGACAACGGAACAATGAATGCAAATTTCATGATTAATGACCCTACAGCATTTCATGGCACACCAGAAGCAGCTCAAGACATAGCTAATTTGGTTAGCTCGGCAGTTAATCAGTCTAAAGCTTTGTTGGCTGATTTTGAAGCTAGTAAAGAATAGAAAGCAGGGGTTATGGAATTAGAACAACTTGTGGAACAGCATGAGAACAAACTCAAGCGGCACGATAAAGAATTATCTCGACTTAATGATATGTCAGTTGAAATGCAAAAGCAGATGAATGATGGCTTGACTCGTGTGGATGAATCCAATCGCTTTTTAAGAGAACAGAATACTCGACAATCTGAACAGAATGCTCAAATACTACAAGCAGTTATCAAAGGTAATGAAAGTTCAGACGAACATCAGTTTCAGTTAAAATTACTTGATAAAACAAACTTTTGGAAGTTGACGATTGGAATCGGCGGTTCTGCAGCAGGAATTTTTGTAGCATTAACTGAAATAATCAAAGTATTTTTTAAATAAAGGAGAAAGAACATGAAAACAATTGATAAAGGCACACTTACACGTACAATCTTACTT
>JAKDZT010000133.1 GCA_030462125.1 Tetragenococcus sp. | reverse complement strand
CCTTTTGTTCCCATGAAGGCTGTCAAGAAGCCTCCTTCTTTTGCAGGCTCAGCTGCCATCAAAAGGAACCCTACCATAGACGCTAGCATCGTAGATAAGAAGTTAATCTGATTGGTCGCAGGTAGGTCCCGGTTCTTTGAGTCCGTCAAAGCTTTAGCGGTAGTACCACCAACAAAGAATGCTAGGATACCCATCGAATAGCTATAAGGAGTCATCAAGAAGGTCTCAATGTCTTTTGACCAGTGGAATCCCCAAGCATTTGGGACATAGGCAATAAGGATAAAGATAGATGAGAAAAGGATGACTGGCATACCAGCAATAAATCCATCACGAATAGCACGAAGATAGATGTTTCGAGAGATTTTCTCAAAGAATGGTTTCCCTTTCTCAATAAGTTCAATGAGTTTATGCATTAATTACTTTGCTCCTCTTTTATAAAGTTCGATGAGGTGATGAATCACATCTTTTAATAAGATCGTAGTCATCAAGTGATCCTGACCATGCATCATAGTAACACTGTATGGAAGTTCCTCTCCAGAAGCTTCTCGAGCCAACATACCTGTCTGAGAACTGTGAGCCTCTGCAATACAGCTTCCTGCTTCTACTACAAGACTATCTGCCTTAGCGAAATCACCATTTTCAGCCGCTTTAAGCGCTTCTAAAAGCTTAGAGCGAGCATCTCCAGCATAAGCAACAATTTCAAACCCTAAGAGAGTCATCTCTTCTCTGTTCACACCAATATCCTCCGTTTTATGTTTTTACTATACTTTATCAGTCCATGGACTAGCTGTTTTAACAAGAACTTTGTTAAGTTCATCAATATTTTCGAATCCAGTAGTACGCAACCATTCACGTGCTGCTTTTTCACCTTCTTTGATGTAAGGTTCTACAGATCCTGCCCAAGTAGCACGTCCACAAAGCACCCCATTAAACTTGGCACCTGAGTCGTGAGCAAATTGCAATGTTTCTTGGAACAATTTAGCAGATACACCTGCACTTAGGTAGATGTATGGAAGGTTAGTCGCTTCTTCTTGTGCTTTAAAGAAGTCAGCAGCTTCAGCTTTACTGTAAACCACTTCACCATCAGCAAAACCTTCGACATATTTAACGTTAACTGGTACTTCTACTTTAAGAACATCAATGTTAAAGCGTGGATCAGAGAAAACTTTCATCGCTTCAATAACTTTGCGAGGTTTCACTTTTGCATATTCAACGGAACCTGCATCTGAGATTTCTTCATCATAAGCAAGGATTTCCAAGAAGAAAGGAATATCTTCAGCGACACATTCAGAACCAACACGTTCAATATAAGCTTGTTTTTGTTGGTTAAGTTCATCTGAGCTGTCTACATCATAGTAAAGCAAGAACTTAACGGCATCAGCGCCTTGCTCTTTGATACGCTTTGCAGACCAAACATCCAAGCAGTCAGGCAAACGTTTTGTACTTGATGTATCATAACCTGTTTTTTCATAGGCAAGAAGAAGACCTGCTTCTTTATCCAATGCTTTTGTTGCTGGAAGTCCATATTCAGGGTCAAGCAACATTGAAGAAGCGTATTTTGTAAGTTCATCAGCAACCAAAACCTTTAGTTCTTCCATTTGAGCTACAGTTGGTTCTGTATCTTGATACTGTGCCATCAAACGTTTCAAAGCACCACGTTGGTCAAATGCCAAAGCTGAGATAAAACCGTTTTTATCTGAAAGTTTTTCCAAAGATTTGCGTTTCTGTTCTGTAAGTACCATTTTTATACCTCTTTTACTCCAATTTGTGAGTTTAGTGTTTCGTAATTAGTCATATTCACATGCCCTGTCATTGTTTCTTGAGCATTTAACATACCCAATGTCATCGCATGTTTTAATAAGTCAGCGTCACTTTTTTTACTATTTAAAGCTGATGCAATACCAGCTACCGTTGAGTCCCCTGATCCGACTGGATTAACAACTGGGATATCAGGAATATCTACTTTATAGAAAACATCACCATGTTTTGCAAAGGCACCGTTTCGACCTAATGAGACCACTATCCATTCGATACCACTAAAAAGTGACTCTTTAAGAACGTCTTTGAGTTCTTCAATATCTTTTGTTACTTCTTTTCCAAGCAACTGTGAAAGTTCCTCATTATTAGGTTTGATGGCAGTAGGTTTAGCCGACGATTTTAGAACTGTTTCAAGTGGTGCACCTGAACAATCCAAAACGACTGCTACTCCTTCATCCGAAGCAAGTTGGATAAGTTTTTCATAATAATCGTTGGGAAGTCCTGAAGGCAAACTTCCTGAAATTGTGACAACTTCTGATTGCTTAATAAGATTGCTATAGTGGTCAAGAAAGCCTTCTGCTTCTTCATGAGAAATTGTTGGTCCTTGTTCCAAAATTTCTGTTTGGTTACCCTCGTGTAAGATAGCAATACAGTTTCTAGTGTTTCCTGAGATTTTATAAAAAGCTGGACTAACAGGAGATTGTTCTAATTCGCTTTCAATAAATTCACCAATTTTACCACCTAAGAAACCTGTAGCAGTAACTTTATCACCAGATTCATACAAGACTCTAGTAACATTTAAGCCTTTTCCACCAGCTGTCTTACTAACATCTTTCACCCTATTCACTGTATCAATTTTCAATGTTTCTAGAGGATAAGAGATGTCTACTGAAGGATTTAGTGTGACTGTCAGAATCATTGGTTATACCTTAATCGTGGTACTCACCACGGTCCCATTTTTCAAGGAATTCTGTAAAGAAATCCCCATCTGCTTGATGTGCATTATGTGTTTCAACGTGTTCGATTTTTGCAATCAATTTTTTATTTTCTTCTGTTGGTTTGTACTCAGCTTCAATGAAAGCTTCAATGATGTCATTCATAAGAAGACCACCAGTAATCATTCCACCAAAACCGATAACATTCGCATTAAGTTCTTCCTTAGCATATAGAGCTGACGTCATATCACGAACCAACGCTGAGCGAACACCTGGAACTTTATTGACTGCATTGTTAATGCCGACACCTGTACCACAGATACATACTCCCAAGTCTGCTTGACCACTTACTACTGCTTCACCGACTTTTTTACCATAGATAGGGTAGTGAGTACGTACGTGGTCATATGTCCCGAAATCAAGGACCTCATGTCCTTTTGATTTCAAGAATTCTGATACTGCCATTTTTACATCTGTGACAATGTGGTCACATCCAATTGCGATTTTCATTTTTTAACTCCTTTTCTTAACACATCTTGTTAAGCATATCTACTCGGACTTGATGACGTCCGCCATCATATTTACCATTGACGAAAGCTTTAGCGATGTTTTTAGCAAGCTCATCACCGACGATTTCAGCGCCAACCGTAATCATTCGTGCATTGTTATGTCCACGTGTCATATAAGCTGAGCGTTCATCTGAAACTTCTGCTGCAACCATACCTTTAATTTTAGTTGCTACCATGAATGGACCAGCTCCATAAGCATCAATTACAATACCTAAGTTTTGCTCATCTTTATTTACTTCAGAGGCAACTGCCAAGGTAACATCAACAAAATCTTGTCCGTCCTTAGTCACATCAATTACCTCAAAACCTTCTTCTACAAGAAAATTTTTCACAACATCTTTTAATCTCGTACCTTTGAGATCTGCACCAACAACAATAGCCATTTGGACTACCTCCTAAATTTTAAAAAGAAATGCTACGTAGAAGTAGAAAATATTTTGCAAAATGTTCAAGATAACGTTTTCATCATTTCTTTGTTTATATGATATCAAACATTCAAACAAAAAGCAACTATTTTTGTTAATTTTTTTTTTTTTTTATTTGTTTTTTTAAAAAATAGATAACACCGTTAAATTATTGTTCATTTAATCCATCACAAAATGGACGTGAAATATCTATTCAGGTATTACAAAAGTCTTTTACTTTCTATAACTTACTGATTAAGAGGTCCTACTTTGTTTTCGTCTTATACAAAATCTGACCTAAGCTAATATACGTCAATCCTCTGTTCTTATTTCACCATCTAACGTTTGTTTTTGTTTGAAATTGTTTGTTTTACCTTGAAAATATTATCTTTTATGATACAATTAAAAGAGAGTTATCTTTGGAAAAAAATTACTTTATGAAAGAAAAGTCTTCATATGAACAAAAAACGACGATTAGAAAAAATTTTAGATATGTTAAAGATTGATGGGACCATAACCATAAAAGAAATAATAGATGAACTAGATATTTCCGATATGACAGCCCGTAGAGACCTTGATGCTCTAGAAGCTGATGGACTTTTAACACGTACTCATGGTGGTGCACAATTGCTTTCCTCTAAAAAGCCACTTGAAAAGACACATATCGAGAAGAAAAGTCTAAATACAAAAGAAAAAATTGACATTGCTAAAAAAGCCTGCTCTTTAATCAAAGATGGCGATACTATTTTTATTGGACCCGGAACTACACTTGAACAACTGGCATTAGAATTGAAAGGTCGTAAAGGTTATAAAATTCGTGTCATTACAAATAGTCTCCCTGTGTTCTTGATTCTAAATGATAGCGAAACCATTGATTTATTGCTTCTTGGCGGTGAATATAGAGAAATAACTGGAGCTTTTGTAGGTTCAATGGCTTCGACAAATTTAAAAGCAATGAGATTTGCCAAAGCTTTTGTTAGTGCAAATGCTGTTACCCATAATTCTATTGCTACATATAGTGACAAGGAAGGTGTGATTCAACAACTTGCCCTAAACAATGCTGTAGAAAAATTCTTATTAGTAGACAGTACTAAATTCGATCGATACGATTTCTTTAACTTCTACAATCTAGATCAACTCGATACCATCATTACAGATAACCAGATTAGCCCTCAACACTTAGAGGAATTTAGCCAGTACACTACTATTTTAAAAGCGGACTAGAATTATGACTTATAAAAATATTGGACTACTCTTAAATAATTAGACATAAAAAAAGCACCGTATGAATCAAACAATTCTACGGTGTTTTTTTATTATTTCTAATGTATGGTTTGTCGAAA
>JAKDZT010000132.1 GCA_030462125.1 Tetragenococcus sp. | reverse complement strand
ATGAAATCCTCTTTTTTAACAGTATAACATTTTTATTTTACAAAATTCTATATGACAAATCACTTGGAAATTTTATTGACCATTCCTTAGTGATTTATATCTTTGATCGGGACTATAACGGCTACAAACGTTTGGATGAATAAAAGCCAACAGCTACTCTTTTGCAAATAGAGCGATAGCTTTTTTAGATAGCTTTTTTCTGTTTTAAACGATGCATTTCTTTCACCATTGATGAAAATCCGTCTGATTTTTTCCGGTTCTCTTATCCAATGTATAAATTGTTTTAAATGTCATACATGAATTTGACCTAATGCGACTCAACTGTACAGTTAGAAAAATGTACATCATTATTTCTTCAAATATTATCCCCCAACTTTTGATAAATTGTATTCAATAGTAATTCGACAAAAATTGTTTGAATAGACTGCAAATCAATAGTTGACTGACTAGCAAGAGGCTTTCCAGGCAAAATAATGGTGTGCGTAAATTGTTTTATTAACTTTGCGTTGGGATTCAATGTAATTAGATAACTTTCTTGTGGCATATTATTGATTAAAGTACTAAAAAAACGAGTAAAATTTTCCGTTGAACCAGAAAAAGAAAAATACACTAATGTTGAATCTTTAGTTACATTGTTAGCTAAATGACTGGCCGCAATATGGTCACTAGCGTAGTGAGATAAAATATCTAAATCTTGAAGACCGTAATGCAGCGCCTGTACTGGTAATGAAGAAAGAAATATACCAACTAAAAAATTGGTACTATTACTCTTCAATGAGTTTGCTAACTTATTAAATGTACTTCTATCAAGTGTTTTTAATTGATTTAATACATCGCTATAACCATCAATAAAGTTGTCTACAACATCAGTTGATGGGTTTTGGTAATTTCTTTTTAAATATTCAATCATAGCGTAGCGAAAATCCTTATAACCATTAAAACCTAAAACTTGGCAAAAACGTAAAACAGCTGATGTGGATGTTTGTGTCAAATCAGCTAACTTAGTTATTGTATATGTTCCGATATGTTCTGGATTATTAATAATGTAATCAAAAACTTTTCGTTCCGTTTTAGAAAAATTGGATTTGTTTAACCAGATCGTTTCCATTAAGTTCATCAGATTCAACTCCTTTATAAGAAATATTATATAAAACGATAATGCTTGTCAAAATTAATTGGGAATTTTGTCAAAGTTTTGTTGACAACGCTTTCTTGCAGTTGTATACTTTTGTTAATTTTAGTATATTTTTTTGACAAAATTAACAAAACAGGAGGGTAAGCATGGATTATAAAAAACTTGCAACTGATATTGTTGAATATATTGGCGGTGCTAGTAACATCAAAACAGTTACTCATTGTATGACAAGAATTCGATTTACATTAAACGATGTTTCTAAAGCAAATAAAGAAGCAATCGAAGAGTTAAATGGTGTTTTAGGTGTTGTTTATGCCGGTGGACAATTTATGGTCATTTTGGGGCAGCATTTACTCCCCGTTTATGAAAACGTTGTTAAAGAATTTAATCTAACCGAAGAAAAACCTATAGATGAAAATCTTGATGAACCAACACAAGAAAAACCACCTTTGACTTGGAAAAATGCCGGCAACGTGATTTTAAATTATGTTACCGCTGCCGTAACGCCTTTGATACCAGCCTTAATCGCTGGTGGTATGCTTAAAGTCGTCTTACTGTTAATTGTCACCTTTATTAGTTCAGGTTATGAAGAATCCAGTTCTTACTTATTACTCTCCGCAATTGCAGACGCACCATTTTATTTTATGCCAATTATCGTCGCTTATGGTGCAGCGACTAAATTGGGTGGCACCCCTATTTATGCAATGATTTCTGCAGCAGCTTTATTACATGAAAACTACACATCTCTGGTAGCTGCCAATGAATCGATGTCTTTGTTTGGAATAAATGTTCCAGGACTTTCTTATGGAACTTCATTATTACCAGCTTTATTGATTGCACTTGTTGCTTATTATGCTGAAAAGTTTTTCAATAAAATTGTGCCTGGTATCTTTCGTTCCGTATTAGTCGGTATGGGAACAATTTTTGTAACAGGTTCTCTAGCTTTTCTAATTTTAGGCCCTATCGGCAATATGTTAGGCGGAGGTATAGCTAGCCTATTTTTATTCTTGGAAAATACAGTAGGTCCCATTGCAGTCGGTTTACTAGCTGCCAGTCTACCGTGGTTAGTTATGATGGGAATGCATACGGCTTTAGCACCTTTTATGGCCCAACTAGTATCTTCTCCCGGCTATGATAGCATGATTCGTCCTGCATTTATTATCCATAATATGGCTGAAGGCGGATCTGTATTAGGCGTTGCGGCTCGTACGAAGGATAAGGAGTTTAGAAGTGAGTGTATTTCGATTGCCATTGGTTGTATTGTTGCTGGTGTAACAGAACCAGCGATTTATGGAATCAACTTAAAATATCGAAAACCAATGATCGGTGTCATGGCAGGAGGATTAGCTGGTGGCATCATAGCAAGTATGCTAGGAGCTAAAGCTTTTATTATGGGATATTCAAATATTTTAGCACTTCCTATTTTCGAAGATACCATTCTAGCCATGGTCACGGGCATCCTCGTTGCTATTGTTGTTTCTAGTATTGTCACCTTTGTTATCGGGTTTGATACAGACAAAAGTAAACATAAAAAAGTATCGCCACCAGTAATGGAAGAACATGACGATAACGAAATTGTAGCTATCAGTCAGGGAACACTCATTGATTTAGAAGAGGTAAACGACGAAGTGTTCTCCAGTAAAGTTTTGGGCGATGGTGTCGCTTTTCATATAGAGAGTGACTTTATTTGTTCACCTGCCAATGGCATTTTAACTACTATGTTTCCAACAGGGCACGCTTTTGGGATAACTACAAATGAAGGAACGGAAATCTTAATCCATATCGGTATTGATACAGTTAAACTACAGGGAGAAGGATTTGACGTATTAGCTAAGCAAGGAGAAAAAGTACGGGCAGGACAGCCGATTGTAAGAATTGATCGTGAGAAATTAGAAGAAATGGGCTATGACTTAACAACTATGCTTATATTCACAAACGCAAATCAAGAAATCCCATTGAAAAGAACAGGATCAATTAAAATTGGAGAAATTTTAAATTAATAATTTTAGGAGGAATATATATGTCATATGCGTTACCAAAAGATTTTTTATGGGGAGGAGCAACAGCAGATTTTCAATATGAGGGTGGTTTTAACGAAGGCGGTCGAGGTATTTTATCTCATGATTATGAAACCGATGGTTCATTAGAAAATCCGCGTCACCATACTTTGAAAATGCCAGGTGGAGAAATTATCAGACCCAAAAGTTCTTTTTTTCATGCAGATCCCGTTCCTAAAGAAGCACAACCTGTTTTTTTAGATGATAGCTATTATCCGAGCCACCAAGCGGTTGACTTTTATCATCGTTATAAAGAAGATATCGCCTTAATGGCAGGAATGGGATTTAATATCTTCCGTTTTTCAATTTGTTGGAGTCGTATTTTTCCAACAGGAGAAGAAAATGAACCTAATGAAAAAGGGTTAAAATTTTATGATGCCGTTATTGATGAAATGGCAAAATATAATATGGAACCCTTGATTACTATTTGTCACGACGAAATCCCTATGGAATTAGCACTAAAATACGATGGCTGGTCCTCTCGTTATGTAATTGATTGCTATCTAAAATATTGTAAAGCTTTATTTACAAGATATGGAAAAAAATGTCGTTATTGGTTAACTTTCAATGAAATTAATGCCATCCGAGGATTTGGACCTTGTGGAACAAGAGAGTCCGCCGGACAAGATCGCTACCAAGCGGCCCATCACATGTTTATAGCTAGCGCTAAAGCAGTACAATTAGGCCATGAGATGATGCCAAACAGTATGTTTGGCGCCATGTATGCAATGAGTGAACTTTATCCTGAGACTTGCAAACCCGAAGATATGTTCCACCAACTGCAAGAAAGACGCGAAAATTGGTATTTTATAGATACAATGGCACGTGGTTATTATCATTCATATTCAAAAGATCTATGGAAACGTCATAATGTGAAAGAAATTCAGATGGAACCAAATGATACACAAACACTAAAAGAAGGACAATTAGACTTCGTCTCTTTTAGTTATTACCGCTCTAACACGACTAAAGCAGGGGATCCTTGGTTTAATGTGGGTGGTTCGGCAAATCCATATCTTGAAGTCACGCCATGGGGATGGCCTGTGGATCCACTTGGTTTGCGTTATTGTATGAATGAAATTTATGATCGTATTCAAAAACCGTTGTTTATTGTCGAAAATGGACTTGGAGCTATCGATGAAGTAGATGAGAATAATTTCGTAGAAGACGATTATCGCATTGATTATCTAAGTGACCATTTCAAAGTAATGGCAGATGCCATCAATGTGGATGGTGTTCATTGTTTAGGATATACAATGTGGGCACCGATAGATTTAGTTTCTCTTTCTACTGGAGAGATGAAAAAACGTTATGGTTTTGTTTATGTCGACATGGATGATAAAGGAAATGGGACTTTAAATCGAACACCTAAGAAGTCGTACAATTGGATGAAACGTGTGATTGAAACGAACGGTGCAGTTTTAGATGAATTATAAACTTAGCTTTTAGATATTAATAGCTCTAATATTTTATCAAGACAATTTATAATGATGAAAAAGCTGTCAGAGAAAATTATTTATCTGACAGCTTTTTTAATAATTTTCCATCATCTTTACTATTACAAACTGACACTACAGCTTACTTAAACAGTAGATAATCATATCTAAATAAAGGTAAATTATTCATTCTGGTTTAGTTGCTCCATTCTTTCTTCTCTTTCAAAAACCTCCTCTGCAAATTCTAATTCACGTTGTACTTGAGTATACTTATATTTATTTTTTACCCCTACTGACTTCATAAAGTCAAAGTCTTTCCAATAAAAAATAAATAATTCTAGTGAAATGAAAAATAGGTAGCTTAAAAGTATAAACGCACGATGCG
>JAKDZT010000131.1 GCA_030462125.1 Tetragenococcus sp. | reverse complement strand
ATTAACAGCATTAATAAAAAGCCATATTGAGTTTGAACGGATTCATCCGTTTAGCTACGGCAACGGTCGAGTAGGATGTATGTTAATTAATTATGGCCTGATTCTAGAAAAAGCGCCTTTGCTTGTCATTGAACGAAATTACCGTGACCAATATATCCAATTTGAAACCAATCAAGATGTAAAAGGGCTAGTTAATTATGCAAAGGAAAAATTAGCCAGCGAACAAGAACGAATGGATAATTTTTATAAAACAGCTGAGAAGCAAAAACAATTTGAAAAAGAACAATGGAAAAAAATAGATAATGGAGAAACGGAGCTTCCAAAAGATTTCTTCGGAAATAACGATTCAAACAGCTAGGATTTTGTCAATTTAAATTAGTGGTAAATAAAAAATGCAATGGGTTAAAAAAGTAGGTAACCAATACATTATTACACGTGGTTTCACGAAAAAGAAGTAGAAAACTCCTAGAAAAGAAATTCAGCATACCAAAAACTTAAAAGACAATACATGAGAGGTATAAATCATGACTAACAGCAATACAATCAAATTTTTTGATTATCTTGAAAACAAAAAAAGAAACGACTCTGCTCTTACAAAAATGATGAAAAAAGAAGAACAAAAGTTGGATTATGCGGTTGCTGTAATGGAATTAAGAACTTCGTTGGGTTTTACTCAAGAAGAATTTGCTAAAGCAGTAAATAAACCTCAATCTACTATTGCTAGAATTGAAAATGGGAATGCTAATCCCACCATAAAAACCCTTGAACAAATTGCAGAATCCGTTGGTAAGCAATTAACTTTTAGTTTTGTTTAGTTTTTATAATACAGTGATAGCATCTTTTAAACCCATAGCAAATAATTGAATAACTGAATTTTTCCTAGCCTAGTAAACAGCTCGATAATCCCTGTTTACTAGGCTTTTTTATTTAAACGAAAAAAGTTTAATTAAAACCGTGACATTTTTCCTGCTAACCACGTTTATAGATAGTGTAGGCGGCGCTGCTTATTAAAAAAATTTAGAGGAGAATGAAAATGAAAAATTTAGAAAACACAAAATTAACGGTCGAACTCAGTCAACCTGGGGAAGACAAAACGATTAAGAAAAACTTTAACGATGTGATTTCAGAACCAAACGAAGCTGCTGTATTAGCGCTGGGAGAAACCATGGCGAATTTAGCTCCAGCAGAAAATGAATTGGCTTTAGTCACTGAAAAAGTAGAATATTCACATGTGCAAGACGCAGAAGAAATTGTTGAATAAATAAATCCTAGGAGGAAGAATCATGAAAAAATTATATCTAACATTCTTAAATGAAGAAGGTAAAAAACATAACTTAATACCGAAAGTAGCTGCGGAAGACTTGACAGAAGCCGAAGTTCGCGAAGCAATGGAACAATTACGTGATTTGGATATTTTTGACAAAGACGGCGTGAGATTGTATCAAACGATCGATAGCGCAAAATATGTAGAAACGATCGAAACACCATTGTTTTAAAAAGGAAAGCGAGAGGAGCGATCTTCTCGCTTTTTTTAAACAGAAAAAAGGAGGCAATAAAATGATTCCTAAACCAACTATTATTGATATTAGTGAATGGCAAGTACCACAACAGATTAATTATGATCAACTAGCTGCCAACATTGATGGTGTGATTGTCCGAGTGCAATATGGTTCCAATTATGTAGATAAGCATTATCAAACGCATATCAAAGAGTTTCAAAAACGAAACGTGCCAGTGGCGGTTTATGCTTGGGTACGAGGGACGTCTAAAGCGGATATGCAACAAGAAGCAAAGGATTTTTATCAAAGAGCACAAAAATTTCAGCCTAGCTTCTGGTGGTTAGATGTGGAAGAACAATCCATGCAAGATATGCGAGGTGGCTGTGAAGCTTATCGTAAAAAACTAAAAGACTTAGGTGCTAAAAAGATAGGCGTTTATGTTGCGAACCATTTGTATGCACAATTTAATTTAGCAACGGAAAAATTTGATGGTGTTTGGCTGCCAACTTATGGAAAGAATACCGGACAATATCAAGGAGCAAATCCGAACGCTACCAAACAGTATGATATTCATCAATATACTTCAAAGGGAAGACTTAATGGTTACAACGGGGACTTAGATTTAAATCAGATCGTCAGGAGGGATCTGCTCTACTTTTTTCGTCCAAATCATCAAGTTCCTGATAAAGAAAATCACAAAGACGTGGAGGATATTGAAATGAAGACCATTACCACAACCGCAATGAAAGTAAAATTACGCAGCTCACCAAAGACCGGAAATAATGTGATTGCTGAGCTTGCGAAAGGAACAAAAATTAAAATTAATAACATTGTTTTTGGCGACGGTTTTGTTTGGGGAGTACAGCCTAGAAGTGACGGGAAAAAAGGTTATATCGATATCGGCAAAAGTGTTTCTTGGGTGAAGTAAGAGAATTATGTTACATTATTGGGAAATCTTAAACACTATATGAATAAAGACCTTCAACAGTTAGTGCTGGTGGAGGTCTTTTGTCTACAGTTCAATAGAGATTAGTAAACTGAAAAAAGCGATCATAGAACTAGACCGCAGTGTATAAAGTTGTCAATACGAAAGAAAGACAGAATAGTTGTACGCGTAAGCGCTAAAGATATACAAGTTAAACGAAATAGTAAAGAAAAAGGCTTCAATTATTCCTGAAGAAGTACCTGGTACATGTTTGAAGTATTACGAAATTTAGTTGTTTATAATAAACCGGCTACTTCTGAAAAAAAGTCTTGGAGAATGATGACGTGCGATTCTCATTTTAGAGTAGAATTAGTTAAAACTGGGGCTGGGAGCTTCGATTGAAACTGACTACAATGACATAACAGCATATGCAAACGCTGTTAAGAAAGTGAAGAAGAACCTAGATAAATAAAATGCTGATATTTCTTTTAATTAACTATTACTTTCTTAATAGAGGTGGCTTTTTGTTATTTAATAAAACTCTACACTAAAAAATATGACGAGATATGTTTGGTTAGCGCCAATTTTATAACTCTTTGCAAACCTGTGAAATCCTATAAAAAGATAATAAACATATTATATATAGCGTAAGTATTGAAACTCATAACTCTAAATGATATATTATAGATGAGAAGACAATCCCCCCATTCCTTTTTAAAGGACAGTCAAGTACTGACATGGGGGTTTTTATTTTGGAGGAGCTTTATGAAAGCGCCTACGTCATTGACTTTTGAAGATCAGCTTTCATTATTGCAAAGCAGAGGGATGAAAGTAAGTAAACGAGGTGTAAATAAATTAAAAATTATTGGTTATTATCGTATTAAACAGTTTGCTGCTCCTTTAGCAAATAAGAATAATAGTAATAAACATACATATGATGATTATAGCGGCGTTAATTTTTCTGAGGTTTTAACACGATACTATCAAGATAAAAATTTAAGAATACATTTATTACATGCAATTGAAAAAATCGAAGTTGCTTTAAAAACTAGACTTTCTTTTATTTTAGGAAACTCTTATGGTCCGTTCGGTTACCTTAATTTTTCTAACTGGTGTGATAAACATAACTATAAGAAATTCGAAATAGAGACAAGACAATTTCAATTCAAAAAAAGTTTGCTTAAATCTATTAAACGATCTTTTATTAATGATGTAAAGGACACTAACAATCAAGATGTCGATGGTTTTCCAACTATATGGCTAGCGGTTGAAGTTCTTACTTTTGGAGAACTCGTGAGAATAGTAGAAATATTGTCAGACAAAAACAAGAAAAAATTATCTGAGATGTTCAATTGCACTAAGAAAGAATTGATATCTTGGTTAAAGTGTCTTAACTTTGTTAGAAATATATGTGCACATAATGCTAATGTTATTGATCTTCAACTAAGTACTAAACCCTTATGCAGAAAACAATGGAAAGGATATCTCTACACTGTTAATGGCGATAATAGCAGGACTCCTTCAAATAAGTTGGGAATTGTTATACTTATAATCAAACATTTTGTTAATACAATAAATAAAAAATATGGCTGGAGAAATATCAATAAAGATATATGTAGGTTAGTTGATAAAAGTGATGAGCGTGCACATCTTTTGGGATTTTTAGACTCAAATATCGTATATGAATTGTTTGGAAAATAGGTTTGTTTTCAAGTCCCCGTCGTTTCGACAGGGGCTTTTTTTGTATGTTTTCTACTTGTAGTTAGACTCTCTTCATTAATCATTACAGCTTAGTACCTCCTATTAAATGTAATTTATTTAATCTTTTTTGACTGTTTCTTTTTTTAGCATAACGAGCTAAAGTTGAAAAATTAATACTATATGTATCTATCGCGTTCATAATAATTGTATTAATTTCTGAATAACTTATTGGAAGAATAACGGGATCATTAATCAGTAAGTCAACGATGAGTTTCTCTAATTTTGGAGTGTAGTAATTGTCATTGACTTTATATAACGGGGCATCAAAATGTAAACGCGTAACGATAATATTTTCTTCTTGCGTAGAAACGTAGTAGTCATACATTTCTTGATCGGGAGATAAGAACGTATTAGAGAAGTTTTCTTGTAGAAAATAAAAAGCGGCATCTAGCACATCTATATCAGTTTCTACAATAATACTATTGATTTGGTAAATATGATCGGATAAGTTACCAATCCATTTCGTTGGATAAATACTAAATTTAACATAAGGAAATTTTTCTTGTAATAAATTAGCGATTTCCTCCATTCTCTTTGTTCGTTTTGGACGAAATTCTTTCTTTTCTTTTAGAGCATATTTTCCGCGCATAGGGCTGTAAATTATTCCTTGTTGTTTTAATTCATAAATCCGCCACCGTAGCGTAGAGATAGGCAATTCTGGATTAAATTGATGATAGAAATTTAATAGATCTTGTGTACTTACGAGTTGTTGTTTTTTCAGGAATTCTTCTAATTCTTTTACATGCAGTGCGTTTTTCATTCTAACATCTCTTTTTACCAAATATTTGGGTCAAAACCAATTTATTACCCGAATATTTGCTATTATTAA
>JAKDZT010000020.1 GCA_030462125.1 Tetragenococcus sp. | reverse complement strand
CGATCCAAGTAAGGAGCTGTTTGTTCAAATTTTTCTTGATCGTTCTTCCATTGAAATTTTTATTAATGAAGAAGAAACGATCACCAATACCTTTTATGTCCAAAGTGCTCTTACCACGTTACAAGTGGAAAGTGAACATAGGATTATCTTCGAAAATGTAAAATTGGGAAAAATATAGTAAGTAGATTTTAAAACGACTGCACTTAACAGGAGTACAGTCGTTTTTTCTTATTTCATAATTACTGATATTGTAGCAGGAAGAACTAAAAAAGTTTTCTATAAAAAATTAACTTTATAAAAAACTTCTTTAGCTTATGCACTACATATGTTCTATCAGGTTCTTCATTATTCCCTGACATTTCGTGAAGGAAGGCAACTCTTACGTAAATTTTCACGATACCAATGGAGTAAGTAATCTTCCCAGCCACTTTTTGACAGGTTATCGGCTAAATCAGGACTGATCTGGTCAAAATTTTCGCATGGCAAGATCATATCCGTGATAAATTTCTTATCTATAGGTACTAACAGTGATAAGAAGGGAAGCTGGAGCTCTTTAATGCTGGTTAATAACAAATCATCACGATCGGCTACATGAAATTTTTGTCTTGTTTTTATATCTTCAAAATAAACGTTGTCTTTTACAACTTTCGGATAAAAGAGACTTAACGCAAAATCACTAGGCCAATTTTGGAATACATGCTTCTTATTTTTTGCTGGAAACCAATTTAACATTTTGTGAAAGAGTCTCTTTCCATGCGGATTTGTTAATAAATAATAAACACGAATGAGTTCACAGTAAACTTCATAAGGTTCGCGAAAATTTTCACAATGACGGATGTCTTTAATTTCCTTTAGCGGGTAATAATAAGCTTCAATGAATTTTGGTGACCGTTTTGCCCAATTATCTTCATACCGTAATATTTCTTTTATTGTTGCTAAAAACATCAGGTGTTCATCCAAACTCGGGTCATGTTCGAGAACATCTTTAATCTCTTGCTGGACATAATCAAAATGAAATTGTGGGTGCTTACTATTAACTGTTTTTTTCATTGTACTTTCCTCCTTGGCTTTTGGCTTATTCTAACATGGTGGCAAGGAAAGTTTTCTAATACAGAAGGTCAATTTTTAGCTTCTAATTTAACATAAAAAAGTGAGATATAAACGTCTATGTAAAAATGATAAGTGGTTTTGTTAAATCATACAAAAAGCCCTCGAACTTTAAACAGTCCGAGGGCTTTCTCGTATTACTCTCTTATTACTTCATATCTTTTTGGCTTTCGATGATTTTTCTTCCTTCTTCGACGGTTTTTTCCTTATCCTCTTGAGTGTTTCTCATTTCTTCAGGACCAGGTTGCATATTCGCTTTGCCACCGTTAGCTTGTGGGTTGCTATCGTATTCGAATGGTTTTCCATCTTTTGCGGTTTTACCATCTACGAGTTCTTTAGATGCTTCACCTTCAGAAAAGTTCATCAGTGTATGACTGAATTCTGTATGTTGTAAATCTTGCGTGCCATGTGGAACCACGACGCCATATTTTTCTTCCAGCTCTTCTTGGGCTTGGATAAATTGCAATTGATGTTGTGTTTCGCGAGCCATTAGATAACTTAACATATCGCGAATACCTTTATCCTTTGTCATATGGTATAAACGAGTGACTTGCAAACGTCCCATAGATTCGCGTGTGACATTGTAGCGCATATCCGCTAACAAGTTCCCGCTTGATGCCGTGTAGCCAGCATTCCATGGAGTGCCATTAGGATTATTAAGACTAGCATTTAAACCACTTACGACAGCTTGGTTGGGATCCATGCCACTCATAACTGCAGCGAGTGCAGGATCTCCGCTTTGATAAACATTTTCTTGAATATTTACCGGCGCGTCTTCAAGTAAATGACCAATCATTGTGGCAAGCATTTCTACGTGACCGATTTCTTCTGTCCCGGTATCTAGTAGGAGGTCTCTATATTTTTCGTTACCTACCGTACTCCAACCTTGGGACAAATAGGACATCATGCCTGTCATTTCTCCCCATTGACCACCTAAAGATTCTTGCAAACGACGTGCCATCAATGGATCCGGTGCTTCAGGTTTTGCGTTATATTGTAAGCTATCTGTGCGTTTGAACATTATTTTTCCTTCTTTCTTAAAAATAGTTTTGTTACTAAACGATAAGGCTGCGCAACCTTATTTTCAATATAACACTCGTAACATACGCTCTCAAAAATATTGTTTTTGGTCGAAGGAAAATAAGCGATATTATTATATTCATTAATAACCATTATCTTCTATGAACAAAAGGCTTAACTCCTTTAAAATCTGTTGCGCATATAAGTATCATAGGTTATAATAAAAATGAAAGCGTTGTCCTTAGGGCCAACAAAATTTGTTCGTACTTTTTATGACGGGGAGGAGTTTTCAATGAAAATTTTGCAAGTATTTAGTCATAACGCATTAGTGGCGAAAAATGATGATAATGAAGCGATGGTTTTAGTTGGAAGGGGAATAGGGTTCAATCGGAAGAAAGGAGATCGTATAAACGAAAAAGCTGCCTCTCAAATTTTTGTTGAAAGTAAGAAACAGCAATTAGATGAAGCGTAATAAAAAAATTATTTATCTTCGATAGTTAAAATTTCTCGAATATCACTAATATGGAGAGCTTCAGCGATTCGCACAACATAATCAATATTGACACGTTTTCGTTTGCCGCTAGCCAACTCACTTAGTCGGGCAATGTCAATATCCGATCGTCTAGAAAGTTCTCGTAATGAAATATTGTATTTTTGTGTAAGTTCACGAATATGTATGACTAATTTCTTTTCATCTGGCAAGATACTCAGTCCCTTCTTATTTATTACATATATGAGTATCATAAGGTAGAAATTAGCAAAAAACGTTGCTTGTTTAGGTAACAAAATAAAAAAGTAGAGCCGCCAAAGAAATTAATTTTTGACGGCTCTACTTTTTTATAAAATGGGCACTATTAAGCATACAGGACTTATAAGTCAGTGTGATAGCGAAGGAATAGTCACATAGGTTTAATAAAGTAGTGGTACTAAATAAAAATAAGAACACCGGAATACGAAAGCAACGAGCTAAAATCACGAAAAAACCATGATTAAAGATATTTTGGCAGCCCATTTATTCATTTTCAAAAGCGTTGAGTGAATGTTATTATAGCTAATTTTACTTAAAGCAGGAGATACACTTTTAAGCCACGCATTGACAACAGTTGCAAAAGAAGATACTTTGAATTTATTTAAAAGAGTTTATCTATTTTAAATAGCAAATCATAACAATTTAGTTGGGAGGATGAAATGGATAAAGAAAAGCAAATGGAGATCTTAGCAAGCTTGATTGCAATAGGTTCAGTGGATGATCATGAAGCAAAAGTTGCGGACTATATTGCTTCTTTATTTGAACCCTATAAAGATCGTGAGGATGTAGATATCAAGCGAGTAACTTATGCTCCTAACAGAGACAATTTAGTCGTTACGATCGGTAAAGGGAAAAAGATTTTGGGATTCTCAGGTCATGAAGATGTTGTATCTGAAGGGGATTTGTCTGCGTGGGATAGTAATCCATTTAAAGCTGAAATAAAGGATAGTAAGTTATTTGGGCGAGGAGCTACCGATATGAAAGGTGGTTTAGCAGCTTTAGTGATCACCATGCTTGATTTTCTTGTGGAAGATGAAATTCCTGGTAAAATCCGATTATTTGCGACCGTTGGTGAAGAAACAGGAGAATATGGAGCAGCACAGCTGACTAAGGCAGGATATGCCAATGATTTAGCTGGCTTAGTGATTGCTGAACCTACTAACGAAATGAAAGAAGTCGGCATAGCTTCTAAAGGGGTCATTGATTATGTTGTAACATCCATGGGCAAAGGAAGCCATAGTTCTAAACCAAAGGATGGAATTAATGCCATTGATCATTTAATTGATTTTGCCAATGAAGTGAAACCATTAATGGAAAAGTTCGATAAAGGCGATCCCATCTTAGGGAAACTGACGCATGTTCAAAGTGTCTTTCAAGGCGGTGAACAAATTAATAGTGTTCCTGCAAAAGCGGTGATGAAAGGGAATATACGGACCATACCTGCTTATCCGAATCAAGTTGTTTTTGCTGCATTAAATGATTTGATTGATAAATTGAATCAGAAACCAGACTATGATTTAAGTATTGAATACATTTTTCCAGAAGAAGCGGTGTCTGGTGATGCCGATGCCGGACTAGTTAAGTTAGTTAAAAGCGTACATGATGAAATGTATCCTGATCCAATAAAGATCGTTGGAGAATCCAGTGCTAGTGATGGTTCAGAATTTTTACATGCCAAAGGTGATTTCAGTATTGTACAAGTTGGACCAGGAAATGATTCGGAGCACCAAAGTAATGAGAATATAGACGTTGATGTTTTTAGTCAATCCATCCGTTTTTATAAAAAATTAGCTGTGGCTTTTTTTAAATGAACGAATTTAAAAGAGGTAAAAATCAAGCCACGAACTCGATTGGGACTCATTCCGCATGGACGGAACCAAGGTCAGAAAATAAGCGCATAAGAAGACAAAAATAGTGTGTTAAAGAGAAAATAAGCACGTAAGAACTTACAAACTAATGGGGTTAATCAAAGCTAAGCACGTAAGAATGACAGAGTTATGTGCTTAGCTTTACATTCACAATAGTAGTATGACAAATTCAAGCCAATTCTTTACTGGTCGAACGTATAATACTGAAATGGCTGAATCGTAAAATAAAGGGGTTAAAACCATGTCCAAAAGAATGCTAACAATAGCATCTATAATTATAGTAGGGATTTTAATCATTGTAGGTGGCATTTACTTTTTTAGAGACTCTTCCGGCGGCTCTGCCAGTAATACGGCAGGAAGTACAGCTACTGCAAGTAAGGAATACAATATCTACCCGAATCCTCATGCAGTCGAATATGGAAAGCAAGAATTAACGCTTAATCAAGCGACGGAAGTTGTATATGATGATACGATCGATGATGTGACCAAAGATAAAGTAACGAGCATTTTTGTCGACCATCATTTACCAGAGCCTAAAGTTACGGACGAACCTTCGAGTCAAGCGATTAATATCTATATTGGGACGAAAAATTCTGATGGTCCAGCTGAACAACAGATTCAAGATGTTTTATCAGGCGACGAACAAGTTTTTGACAATAATGACGCCTATCAGTTAGCAGTAAACGAAGATTCGATTGCTATTCTTGGAAAAGATACGGATGCGGCTTTTTATGGATTGGCAACGCTAGATATGATTTTGGATCAAACACAGGATAATGCTATACGCCAAGTTCAAATTGAAGACTATGCAAATACAGCAATACGAGGATTCATTGAAGGTTATTATGGTATTCCTTGGTCAAATGAAGACCGTAAATCTTTGATGGAATTTGGCGGAAAATTTAAAACGACTTCTTATATATTTGCGCCAAAAGATGACCCTTATCATCGGGAAAAATGGGATGATCTTTATCCTGAAGAAGAATTGGATGAAATTAGTGATATGGTTGCTGTCGGGAAACAAAATAAGACCGACTTTGTCTGGTCGATTTCTCCTTTAGGCGAGGTAGCAGAAATTGCCCAAGATGAGGGAGAAGAAGCAGCCATGGATTTAGTAGATGAAAACAACGTGAAACTGCTGGCCAAATTTGACCAACTCTATGATGCAGGTGTCAGAGAATTTGGGATTTTAGGTGATGACGTAGGTGCTTTACCGCTTGATTATGTGGTAGAACAAATGAACGCTGTTTCCAAGTGGGCAGATGAAAAAGGTGATGTGAAGGACACCATATACACTCCAGCTGCTTATAACTCTGATTGGGCTTGGGATGATGGCGAAGAATTGAATGTATTGGAAGAAAACTTTGCTGATAATGTTCAAATTCTTTGGACCGGAGAAACGACAGTAGCGCCTGTGACACAGGATACCGTCGATGATTTTAAAAATCTTGATAACGAAGGAAATGAACGCAGGGATCCTTTGTTCTGGTTGAATTGGCCTGTAAATGATGTGGATATGGAGCGTGTTTTCCTAGGTAAAGGTGACATGCTCGAAACTAATGTAGAGGGACTTTCCGGTGTGGTGTCCAACCCGATGCAAGAAGCCGAAGCCTCGAAAATTGCGATCTTTGCTATTGCCGATTATGCCTGGAACAATGAGGATTTTGATGCACAACAAAGTTGGGAAAATAGTATGCAATATGTTGAGCCGAATGCAACTGCGGCATTTTCTATTCTTGCGCAACATATGACACACGCTGATCCTGGAGAAGGGCTGGAGGCAGATGAAAGTGAAAACCTCAAAGGCTTGCTTGATGGTACACTTGAGCATATCGAAAATGGAGAATCCATCGAGGACACAGCTCCTGAATTAATCAACGAATTAGAATATATTGCAAACGCAGGAGAAATTTTCTTAGACGAAGCTGACAATGAAAACCTAAAAGAGGAGCTGACACCTTTTGTGAATGCCTTACACGACATGGTACTAGCAGACATTGAGTACCTAAAAGCACAAGAGGCAATCGATGATGACGATAGGAATAGTGCACAACAACATTATGAAGAAGGTCAAAAATTAAGAGAAGAAAGCTTAGATTATGATCGGCCAATGTTAGAAGGCGAAGATCCGGAAAAAGCCAAACCTGCGGGCAAAAGATTACAACCCTTTACTGATGAATTAGAAGACGCAGTCAAAGGAAATTTAGGTGAGTAGTGTCAGTGTGTTATAAACTTCCCTGATTTATGGATATCTTATCTGTAAATCAGGAGTTTATTTAAGGAACACTTGATAAAAGAATAAATAGTTGTAAATAATGATTGAAGGAGTGTCGTTTTTGAAGAAAGTATATGTTGTTGCCCATACACACTGGGATTTTGAGTGGTATTTTACCAGACAAGAAGCAAAAGTTCAGTTTGCCTTTCATATGGATGAAGTTTTTGCTGCTTTAGAAAAAAACCAATTAGATTATTATATTTTAGATGGGCAAATGTCGATTTTAGACGATTACTTAGCTGACTTTCCAGCAAAAAAATCTTTGGTTCAAACTTATGTTACTGCCGGGCGTTTATTTATTGGCCCTTGGTATACCCAAATTGATGAGATGGTAACCAGTGGGGAAGCGGTCGTGCGTAATTTACGGTTAGGTATGAAAGAAGCCGAAGTGCTAGGCTCAGCTATGGATGTGGGCTATTTGCCGGATTCCTTTGGTCAATCGCAAGATATGCCTAAAATTTATAATGGAGTAGGAATTAAACGTGCCTTGTTTTGGCGCGGGACACCTAAAGAAGTGGATGCTAGATACTTTTATTGGACGAGTAATGATGGTTCACAAGTGGTTACTGCCAACATAAAAAATGGGTATTTTGCTGGGGTGGACTTAGTCGAAAGGAACCAATTTAAGAGCTTAGTGGAGAATATAACCACAGAAACTACCAATGAACCTGCTTTATTGCCGGTAGGTGGGGACCAACGCCCCGTTGATTTTAATCTAAAAAAACGTATTGCTAAAGCAAATGACACTACCGATGAAAAGACGTTGTTTGTCGAAAGTAATTACACAGAATTTTTTGATCAATTGGAAAAAGAAGAACTTCCATCGTTTTCAGGAGAGTTTATCGATCCTTCCCTTTCCAAAATTCATCGTGGAATTTATTCTTCACGAGCGGACTTAAAACAATTATATGACCGTTTGGAACGCATGATGATTTATCAAGTCGAACCTCTATCTGCAGTGGCTAACCACAAAGGACTGGAACTTAAACAAGGTTTGATCGATGATATCTGGAAAACAATTGCGCGCAGTCAAGCCCATGACAGCTCGGGTGGTTGCAATAGCGATAAAACGAATCAAGATATTTATCAACGGGGAATTAATGCCTTACAAACGGCTGGATCTTTGCGTGATTATTTATTGCGAAAAATGAGTATTTCAGTAGAAAATAGTGCATCCAATGATTTATTCATCTGGAATCCTTTACCTGTTGTAAATCAGCAAGTTCGTGAATTTAGTGTGTTCACCAAACAGCCGAATTTTACTTTATTCGATCAAAAAGGACAATCCATAACATTTGATATTTTGGACCAGCAAAAAGAAAATGCAGCCGTTTTGCGACGCGAACCTAAAGAAATGGCGGATAACTTTTATTATCTAACTAAAATTGCTTTTCCAGTAGCTGTTCCGGCAATGGACTTTCTCCAATACCATATTGAAGAAAATGAAATATCCATGTCAGAACTAGATGTTACGCCTGATTCTATTGAAAATGAATATTATAAACTAACTTTTAATGGCGACGGTATTGATTTGTATAACAAAAATAATAAAAAAGAATATCCCAACTTTTTAACCTTTGAAGATGGAGGAGACGAAGGGGATAATTGTGATTACTCGCCTGCTTTTGCTGACTGGCTGCTTTCATTGGATTTTTCTGATGCCCAAGGTAAAGCCGTACAAGGTTCTTTTGTTAGTACTTTGCAGTTAAGAGGGAAGTGGTCATTGCCATATAACCTAGCTGCTAGAAAAGAGCAAGTACGTAATGGTGAAATTTCTTATAATCTATGCCTGAAATTAACCAAAGACACCCAAACCATCGATGTTTCCTTACACATTGATAATCAAATTCTGGATCACCGTTTACGTTTGGTTCTAGCCACAGATGTCAAAGCAAATTATTCCTATGCAGATACTCCTTTTGGTGTGATCGCGCGTCCAGTAGAAGATAAGCACTTAAAAGATTGGCAAGAGATCGGTTATAAAGAAGAACCCACTAGCATGCGACCAATGATTCATTTTGCCAATACCCACAACAATGAATCAAGCTGGTCTTTTGTTAGCAAAGGAGCGAAAGATTTCCAACTTATTGGAGGAGACTTTCAGCAATTAGCGGTGACTGTTTTAAGAGGTGTAGGTTATTTAGGCAGGCCCGATTTATTCCGTCGCCCCGGCGATGCTTCCGGTCTGCAAACGACTGTCGTGCCTACGCCAGATAGTCAATTATTAGGAGACTTTGAATTTTCTGGTAGGTTGTTTATTGAAGAAAATTATGAACCAGTAGCACTTGAAAATCATTACGTTCATTTGACCCAAGACAATCTTTATTATCAAAACCAAACGTTAAACCAATTTACAACGCCAATTGAGTATTTTTCAATTAATCAATTAAATCATTCAATTGAACATCAAGCATTATTCGAATTAGAAGAGTTGCAAGTTGTCTTCAGCAGCTTACAAGCTACCACTGATCAAACAGGTTATGAAGTACGCGTGTACAATCCAAGTGAGAAAGAAATTCCAGCTCCGGGATCTATTAACTGTAAAACATCAAGCACGATTGCCCAATTAAATCTGCGTGGGCAACACTTGCAACATCTTACTGAGACAAAGAATCGTTATCAAATGGCTTCTTTTAAACCAGGAGAAATTCGAACTTACGGCATTTATCCGCAAAAAGGTTAGAAAAGAGGGATGAGATGATCGATCAGCAACAATTGATTACTAAAATCAGCACTTATGCTGATTCAATAACTTTATATTCTAAAAAAGCAACGGAGCTATTTCGTCACGCGCTTGTTGACACGATCACCAATACCGTTTCGGTGCAGCCTGATGGGAAAATCTTTGTTGCAACAGGGGATATTCCAGCTATGTGGCTACGAGACTCAACCTTTCAAGTATTGCCGTACCTTCAACTAACTGAAAATATCCCGGAAATAAAAGCATTGTTGCATGGCGTGATTAGCCAACAACTGGCTTTTATACAGCATGATCCTTACGCAAACGCCTTTAATAAAGGGACTACTGGTGCACATTTCAGTGAAGACCATTCGAACGTCCCGATTTCTGATTTAGTATGGGAACGCAAATTTGAAATTGACTCTTTATGTGCTCCTTTATATCTGTCTTTTCTATTATATGAAAAGACAGGATACAAAGAACATTTAACGGAAGATTTTTGGAATACGGTTAATCTAATCTTGAACGTTTTTATTACTGAACAACATCATGAGACTTCATCTTACTATTTTAAAAGAACGAATTGTCCACCTTCAGACACCTTACAAAATGATGGACGCGGTTCACCTGTGAAGTATACCGGGATGGTGTGGAGTGGTTTTCGCCCAAGTGATGATGCGTGTGTTTACGGATATTTCATTGCCGGCAATTTATTTATTGTTTCAGTTTTAAAACAACTTTTAATGATTTTACCGAAAAGCTATGTAGAGATGAAGCATAAAATGACTACTTTATTTGCCGAAATCGAAAAAGGAGTGCAAAAATTTGGATTGATGAGAGTTGGGGATGACGAGGTTTACGCCTATGAAGTAGATGGATTGGGAAAACAACTATTTATGGATGATGCTAATGTTCCAAGTTTATTGTCACTGCCATTTCTACGCTATTGTGCCTCGGATAATCCCTTATATAGAAGCACTCGCAAGCACTGTTTAAGTGAAAAAAACCCTTTTTACTACGCTGGAAATTATCTAGCAGGAATTGGAAGCCCGCACACACCTGAAAATTATGTGTGGCCAATAGCGCTTGCCATGGAAGGGCTGACGACAGAAAATACAGCTGAAATAAAAGCTAAAATTGACTTAATTTGCGCAACAGATGCTGGAACTAACCAATGTCATGAAGGGATATTTGTTGATGATCCTACGCAATACACAAGAGAATGGTTTTCCTGGTCAAATATGACATTTTGTCAGTTGGTATTTCATTATATAGCCAATAGCAAAAGCGAATAAAAAACGTTAAAAAAACGACTATCACCTATTATAGTGAAGTCGTTTTTTACGTTGTGTTTAACAAATAGATATGTTCAAAAATGTAACTACATTAACTCTTTTCATCTTCCTCATTCACCCTTTCAATCGAAACAATTTCATTCAAATCATCGATGTCTAATGTTTCAGCGATTTTTATCAGATACTCTATATACAAATATTCGCGTTGTCCATTGGCTAAGCGGCTCAATCTTGATTTATCAATATCAGCTTCAAGTGCCAGTTTTGATAATGTCAAACCTTCTCTTTCTATCAATTCATGGATATGGATGACTAATTTTCTTTCCTTATACAAATAACCAACTTCTTTCCCAAATATTGTTGCGCGTATAAGTATCATAGGTTATAATAAGAACTGAAGCGTTGCTTCTGAGAGCAACAAATGCATATTTGTTGGTATTTTTTTAAGATAAAAAAGGCGTCAATAAAAAACTTGTAACTAGCAGTTACAGAGAAATGGATGGAAAAATATGAGTAAAATTATTTTTTGGCAAGAAAAGTAAGCGAATTATTAAAAGGGGGAATTATTCAAATAAAAGATTTCATTTATCAAAATTTTGTCGAAAATAAGAGTATTCTGTTCGACGAGACATGCTGGATCACCACTATTGATTTTAATCAACTGTAAAAATGAAATAGTAACCTTAACACTTGAAATTTTAATAATAAGTATATTAGGGAAATGAAGGCGATCTCATTTCTTGTTAAAGGTTTTTGAAGTGGAACAGCAGTATTGTAAGTTTTGGTAAAATAAGTTGTATTTTTGAACATATTTATGTATGTGTAGTATGTATCCCCAGTGAATAAGTTGTTTATATGAATAATAAAGATGTATGGCGCGGCAAAACTAAAACTTGTTCAGCAAAGGGGGGTAGGTTTCATTAAACCTATGCCTATTTTTTAGCGTTATTTATAAGAGTTGAATATTAAAGAAGAACTTGTAAAAGGCCTTCATGTTTTCAATAAAACTAAAATGCAAACAGTCGTTTATACGAATTTAGGAATCATTCAGGGACCAATCTACTACAAAAAACCTTCAAAAAAATTGAAGGGTGGCAGTAGAAAAGGGGGTGAAAGATTGTTAAAGAAGATTTCTTTTTGGTACACCTTGATGTTTATTTTGTTGTGGAATGGTTATGCTCTCCAACAGTATATGACCGGTCAACCGGGTTCTTTGCAACTTTTCCTTTTTGGAGCGGCTTTTACGGTCGTCCTTCTCGGGTTGACATGGTTTGCGAGGTGGTTATTGGATCGTTATAAGGTTATTGATAAGAAGGCTAAGGAAAATTTATTTACAAAAGTAAAAAATAAGGAGTGAGAGAAATGGCGGAACAATCCATTAAGTTGATCATTTTATGCAGTTGGGGTGCGACAGCCAGCCAACTGGAACAAAAAGTGAAGGAAGCGGCCGAACAAAGAGGGATCGATGCTGACGTCTACTCTGGAGGCACGGGAGAATTTAAGAATCAGGCAGCTAATTACGATGTAGCTTTGCTTGAACCTCAAGTAAGGCATTTACGTAAAGAAGTGACGAAAATTGCAGAACCATATAATATCCCGGTAGAATTAGTTGATCAAAGAGCATTTGCCCTTATGGATGGAGAAAAAGTTCTTGATCAAGCATTAAAATTAGCTGGGAAATAAGAAGGGAGGCTAATGATGGTTCAATGGATTGAAGACCATTTAATGGAACCACTCGGAAAGATCGCTCGGAATAAATATTTACAAGCGATACGTGATGCTTTCGTTATTTTTGCACTACCAGTGATTATTACAGGGTCTATTTTCTTGATCATTGCCAATCCTCCTGCTGACGTTAGCGGCATGCCTGTATTAGGACCGCTTGTTGATGCCTGGGTAAATGCGGTTGAGCCAATACAAGCGCAATTGTTGTTTCCTTTTCATTTGACTTTCGGATTAATGTCTGTAATGGTGTCGTTCGGCGTTGGATATAGCCTCGCTCAACGCAAAGATATGGACTCTGTGATGGCTGGTATTCTCTCTATGCTTGCTCTTATCATGGCAGCTTTTCCTGTCGTTGATATTGAACAACTAGAATTTGGTGAAGTACTTTCGAGTCTTGGTGATGAAGGTTTATTTGTTGCAATTATACTAAGTATCATAGTAACGGAGCTAATGGACTTTCTTATTAAAAAAGGTTTCACTTTTGAAATGCCAGCAGGTGTCCCTCCCTATGTTATGAGGACGTTTCGTGTAATCGTTCCATTTTTAATTATTTTGCCTTTAGTTTGGCTACTACAATGGGCAATATACGCGAACTTTGGTTTAACAATACCCGAAGCGGTTATGTCGATTTTTGCTCCACTAGTAACGGCCTCGAACACTTACGGGGGCGCGCTTGTTATGATCTTATTGATGATGATTCTATGGAGTATAGGAATTCATGGCATGAATGTCGTTTCTTCTGTTGTTTATCCATTCTGGTTAACTCAACTTGCCGAAAACGCTGATGCAGTGGCTGCCGGTGAAGAAGCCACTGGGATCGTGACTGAACCTTTTTTCCATATGTTTACACACATCGGTGGTTCAGGAGTTACCTTAGGTTTAGCGATTCTTATACTATTTTCATCATCGAAACAGCTTAAACAAATAGGGAAAACAACGATTATTCCTTCGATTTTTAATATTAATGAGCCTTTAATTTTTGGGATGCCGATTGTACTTAATCCTATTTTGATGGTTCCATTTGTATTAGCACCAGTGGTTATTGTCACCATTAACTTTATTATGTTTGCCACAGGCATTTTGCCACCGGTTGTCATTCAACCACCATTCACGGTGCCTATCATTCTTGGTGGTTTTTTAGCCACAGGCGGGTCCTTTATGGCCGCCTTGGTCCAGGTAATCAACGTTCTGGTTGCGACGGCTATTTATTACCCATTCTTTAAGAGATTTGAACGACAACTCGTGGAACAAGAGCAAGCAGATACAAATAACGAACAAGAGGAAGCTACTTCTACTTAAGGACTAAGAGGTGAAGCAAACATGGATTATGAAAAAACAATGACACAGTTGATTTTGCATGGAGGAAACGCTCGAGGTGCAGCTTATGAGGCACTGGATGCAGCTGAAGAAAAAGATTTCGAAACGGCAGAATCGAAATTGGAAGAAGCAGATCAAGAGTTTGTGGAGGGTCATAAATGGCAAACGGATTTGATTTCAAACCAAAATAGTGAGGAAGCACAGTCCCCTTCCTTTTTTATGGTACATGCCCAAGACCATTTGATGACCGCACAAGCAGAACTCGGGTTAATTAAACGTTTGATCAAGCAGATTGAAAACACCGAAAAGCTTGAAGAAAGGATAAAAAAGGTGGAAAAAAATGAGTAGAAGGCAAACTTTTATTTCACACACCTCCTTTTGTTATTACCCATAGGGGGTACTGTATCCAGCGGCGCAATAACCTGAATATTTCTAAAAAATTGCACAAAAGCTCTTTCCTCTAATAAAAGATAACAACAACTACGCATCACCTAAAAAAGAGCGAAGGCGTAGCTGTTGTTATCTTTTTTAACGTAATTCAGGCAGAAGTCGCCCAGCCTCTATAGGTGGGTGATGAATGCCATAGAATTAGATACCAATAATCATTCGGTATTTCTTCTTTATCACCGCCTTGTTTTAGTAACAAAATATCGTAGACAAGGGATTGATGGTGAAATATCCGATGATGCCAAAGCAACTGTTGAAAAATTTCAGAATCGTATCATATTACTTTAGTGGAGTGGAATCATGATAAAGACCCCATTCATATTATGTTCAAAGCTCAACCCAAAACAGCATTAACAAAATTCATTAATGCCTATAAAAGTGTCAGTTCACGCTTGATAAAACGTGACTTTCCAAGAGTCAAACAACTTCTTTGGAAAGAAATGTTTTGGTCTAAAAGTTTTTGCTTTTTGACAACTGGAAGCGCCCCAATGGATGTCATTAAGAAATATATTCAAAACCAAGGAAACGATCCCAAATAGAAAGTAGGTGTCCTTTATGGTGCGACTAAAAGCATACAAATTCCGAATCTATCCAACAGAAGAACAAGAAATTTTCTTTGCTAAGTCTTTTGGCTGTGTTCGTAAGGTCTACAATCTGATGCTTGATGACCGAATGAAAGCTTACGAAGAAACCAAGAATGATTCATCTAAAAAAATGAGTTTTCCAACACCTGCTAAATATAAGGAAGATTTTCCGTTCTTGAAAGAAGCGGATAGCCTTGCGCTAGCAAATGCCCAACTCCATTTAGATAAAGCTTACAAGAACTACTTTCATGATAAATCTGTCGGGTTTCCTCGTTTTAAAAGTAAGAAAAATCCAGTTCAAAGCTATACAACCAACAATCAAAACGGAACAATCGCTCTGATTGATAACAAATTTATCAGACTCCCTAAGTTGAAGTCATTCGTTAGGATTAAGCTTCATAGGAATCCTAAAGGAATGATAAAATCTGCTACAATCTCACGTCATTCAAGTGGCAAATACTCTATTTCTTTGTTGTGTAAAGAAGAAGTTGTTGCGTTACCTAAAACCCATTCCGCTATTGGCATTGACCTAGGTATTAGGGACTTTGCGATTCTTTCTGATGGTCAAAAAATCGATAATCATCAATTCACGTCCAAAATGGCAAAGAAACTCAAACGCGAACAACGCAAGTTGTCAAAACGTGCTTTGTTAGCTAAACAGAAAGGCACAAATCTTTTTGAAGCTAAGAACTACCAAAAGCAAAAACGAAAAGTGGCACGACTCCATGAAAAAGTAATGAATCAGCGTAACGATTTTCTGAATAAGTTGAGTACAGAAATGATCAAAAATCACGATATTATCTGTATTGAAGACTTAAATACAAAAGGTATGTTGCGTAATCGTAAATTAGCAAGAAGCATTTCTGATGTATCATGGTCAAGTTTTGTGACTAAATTGCAGTACAAAGCGGATTGGTATGGACGTGAAATTATCAAGATAGATAAATGGTTTCCATCGAGTCAAATCTGTTCAGAGTGCGGACATAAGGATGGAAAGAAATCGCTCGATATTCGAGCATGGACTTGTCCTATTTGTCATACACACCATGATCGAGACATCAATGCGAGTATAAATATTCTGAACGAAGGTCTAAGAATACAATCATTGGCTTAGATACAATACAATCAAGAACCGTAGGAACTACGGGGATAGCTTGGTAAATAAGAGACACCGCTGTTAGTAAAAAAATCAACGAACAAGTAGGCTCTCTTCCCAAGAAGCTCCCACTTCAAGCGCTAAGAACCGTCAGGTTTAGCTAAGTGGCGAGTAGTTCACAAGGTGTGATGATTAAAGAAGAACCATCTGAGATGTGGTGGGCATAAAATTTTTGCGCTCAGTTTTTAAGTTATATACAAAGAAAAACCCGCATCTTATTCTCAAAAAGAGGAAGGATGCGGGTTTGTTATTAAATAGAAAACGCTTAAATTTTAATAGGTTTAAAATATTTTATATGTTATTATTTTTATAACAGTAAAGTTTATGACGGTGGCTATCTTTTTGAAAGGTGGTGGTGCTTATGAAAATAGCACTAAAATCTATAGAAAGGAGACGCCCGTTGTCTGTCGCTGAAGCGATAGGGCTAATGATCAGTTTCGGTTTGTTAACCGCAACAGTGATCTTTGGCATTCTATCCATAGTGAAAAACGACAATAAAAAATAACCGTCTACTTTAGCAGAGTACGGTTATTTTTTAATAACAAAACCTTTGCCACCGTCTTACTCGGTGCTGTTAGAGAGGGCGTAAAATCAGTACGTCCTCTTTTCATTTATAGTGTAGCAAAGTATCTAGGAAAACTCAACTATTAGCAACTTTAAGTATGCTTGAAAAATTGCTGTTTAATTTTTAATTAATGGGAAATCAAGCGATATAGTTCAATATATAAAGTATTTACGGTACGTGAAAATAAGTACCATCAATTGATAAGTTATTGTAGGCACATCAAAAAAGTCATCCCTAACAACTATAAATAGTGGTGGAAAGTAAGACGCAACTCGCAATTTATTGTTAAATTGCTTGATTAAAAAAATAATACTTGAAATAGAAAGCGATTCATGCTAGTTTAGTACTAGACATTTTTGGATTGTTACTGGTTTGGCCAGGCAAAACCTAAATGAGCTGACATAGGATACAAATAGCAATGACTATTTTTGTGTCGTCGGGCTTATTTGGGTTTTTTTATTTGGGATTACTTAATAAAAGGAGAGGAAGTAGAAGTTATGAGCAAAGATAATTATGATGATTTAGCTCGTGATATCATTGACCATGTTGGCGGGGAAGAAAACGTTGCAGGGCTTCGTCATTGCGTGACTCGTTTACGTTTTAATTTAACGGACGAAAATAAAGCGGATACAGATTATTTGAAAAATAGGGACGGTATTGTCACGGTCATGAAAAGTGCTGGACAATATCAAGTGGTTATAGGTGAACAAGTAGGGGAAGTATACGAAGCCATAGTAAATCAAACAAATATTGGTGGCGACGCTTCTGCTAGTGAACCTAGTGTCGGCGGTAATGAAAATGATGATCGTAATATACTTGATAAGTTTATTGACTTTATTTCAGGCGTTTTCCAACCATTCTTGATGGCTCTAGCTGCCACTGGGATGATCAAAGGGCTCGTAGCGCTATTAGGAACTGTAGGTGTTGATCCAGAAAGCGGTTTATACCAGGTTCTAAATTTTGCTGGTGATGGGTTTTTCCAATTCTTACCGGTGATGGTTGCGATCACCGCCGCTCGTAAGCTAAAAATGAATGAGTTTACAGCATTAGCGATTGCGGTTGCTTTCTTACATCCAGAAATCAATGAGTTGATGTCAGGCGATGTGATGTATACGCTGTTTTCTGGTACGGCATTTGAATCACCGATTTATTCCACCTTTATAGGAATTCCGATTATTATGCCGCCTAACGGTTATTATCAAGCTATTATTCCGATATTAGTATCTGTATGGTTAGGTTCTGTAGTGGAAAGATGGGTTAAAAATATTATTCCAGGTGTTGTTCGTTCATTCTTAACACCATTTTTCACAGTTATGATTGTTTTTGTTATTTCACTAATCGCAATCGGGCCAGTTGCTAATTGGGCTTCCACCTTAGTCGGGCAATTTTTCCTTGTCGTTCAAGGATTTAGTCCATTACTTTTTGGTGCATTGCTAGCAGTGGCATGGCAACTATTAGTTATTTTTGGCCTCCACTGGGGTATTGTACCGATTATGTTTATCCTGTTAGCAGAACAAGGCTATGAAACGATAGGTCCCGTAATGGTTTCATCAACTTTTGGTGTACTAGGCGTTGTGATTGCGTTACTTATTAAATCTAAGGCTAAAAAAGTGCGAGACATTGCGTTACCAGGTTCAATTTCATTGATCTTTGGTGTGTCAGAACCAACGATTTATGGTTTAATGTTGCCAATGAAACGTTCTTTTCTATACGCGTTGATCGGTAACGCTGTTGGCGGTGCTTATATTGGTGTTATGAATGTGGTAGGTTACCGTGCTGGCGGTTTAGGCGTTTTTTCAATCTTTAATACCATTAACCCTAACGGCAACTTAGATATGAACTTTTGGAATGTGATTATTGGATTTGCTTTGTGTACTATTGTTGGTTTTGTGCTTCAAATGATGTTCCCAGTGCCATCTTTAGACAGTGATGGAAATGAAGGACAAACTGAAAGTAATAAAAAAGATAACGATAAAGGTTTAGTAAGCAATGAAGAATTACAAGAAAGTGCTAAAGAAGATATTATTGCTAGCCCTATGCAAGGCGAATTGGTTCCAATGACTGAAGTAAACGACGAAGTATTTTCAAGTGAAGCTTTAGGAAAAGGAGTAGCGATTAAACCAGAAATTGGTGAAGTAAGAGCACCAGCAAATGGTGTGATTTCAACTTTATTCCCCACTGGACACGCGGTAGGAATGACGACCGATGAAGGAACAGAAATTCTTATTCATATAGGCTTAGATACGGTTGAATTAGAAGGAAAATATTATGAAATTTTTGTCGAACAAGAACAACACGTAAATGCAGGCGATGTACTTGTTAAGTTTGATAAAGCTGGGGTAGAAAGTGAAAATTATGATACGATTACACCAATAGTAATTACAAATTCTGGTGATTTTAAAGCGATCGAGGTAACAGAAGATACGCAAACTACACCTGGTGACTATTTGTTAACTGCGATAAAATAAGTAAGAGAAAATAGATTAATTTTTCTCGATTATCCTCAAAGCGGGATCGTTCATAGTAATGGTCTTGTTTTGGGGTTTTTCTCTATCTTTACTTTGCTACAGAAGAGTTAGATGATATTGGTCCGGTTGTTAAGTGTTCGCACCTTATCCGAGAACAAAGTCAACAAGACGCTTTATGGAAACACGTGCAAGCAGGAAATACCAGTTTTGTTACTTCAGATTACTCCTCTTGTACGCCCGATTTGAAAGATACGGACGTTATGCACGCCTGGAGTGGCATTTCCGGCTTGCAAAATGATGTCGATATTTTATTTGATGAAGCGGTCCAAAAACGCGAGATGTCGTTGAAACATTTTTGCTGAAATCATTGCTTCCAACCCAGCTGATCTTTATAACTTAGACCAAAAGGGACGGATCAGTATTGGCAAAGACGCTGATTTTGTTTTAATTAAACTCAATTCTCCCTACACTCTAAAAGCGGAAGACTTGGAATATCGGAACAAAATCAGTCCTTATATTGGAAGAGAAATCGGAGCGCAAGTTTACCAAACGATTTATAACAAAGAATCAGGCGTAACTTCAGAATTTGCTGGAGAATTTATTAAAAAGTAAGTCATATGATAAAAGACTTGAAAACCTGCGAAATGATGAGAAAATGTTCATCTCGCAGGTTTTTTTGTAAAGTGAAAAATGAAGTGAATGGCTATTTAATAGCTGAATATAGTCAGGAATGGAGAAAAAAATGGTAAATTATTATCCAAGAATTGAGTATCGGTTAAAGTATTATTCATAAAGTTGAAAAAAGTACAAAATACCTTGTATTATAGCTCAAATTGCT
>JAKDZT010000130.1 GCA_030462125.1 Tetragenococcus sp. | reverse complement strand
CTTTTAATTCTATCATAGCAATAACTAAAGCCGCTAAACCAGCTTTCATGTCCGTCACACCACGGCCGTAAAACATATCGTCCTTTTCGACCAATTTAAATGGATCGGTAGCCCAGTTTTCTTTATCCACTTCAACGACGTCCATATGACCAGAAACAGTTAATACAGGATGACCTTGACCAAGCGTTGCAACTAAGTTTGCTCGGTTATCACCAAAAGGTAAAATTTCATTAGCTATTCCCGCGTCATCTAACTCTCTTTTTAAAATTTTAGCTACATCTTTTTCGTCTCCGTTAACTGACTTCACTCGAATCAGTTCGGAAAGTAAAGCGACTTTCTTCTTTTTGTCCATTAGTCAACACTCCTCACAAAATTTACTTACATTAATAGTTTAGCACTTATATTTATAAAATAAAAAGCTAACAAAATCCTAACAACAACAATAAATAACTACTTCATCACTTCAATCAGCTTAAATACTCGGTAAACAATTGCTTGAAGATTTCAATAAAATCAAAATACATTGCTTTGGATAAACTTTCATTATCTTTATGCATTGTATCATTACCCGGACCAAACATAGCATAGTCAAAACCATTCGGTTGATCGATTAAAAATTTCGAGCCATCAGTTCCGGCAGACATTCCCATTGTCAAAATTTCTTCGTTTGAAAGCTTCATCCTCATTAATTTCGCAGAATTTTCTACTGCTTTAATTTCTTCGGCTGACATATTTTGACCTGAATAATTTTGTCTTAAATTATTTATTCCTAGCTTGAATAAACAATATTTTATGCTTTTTTATTCATTCTACATATAAACAAAAATAAAACAGTAAGAATGATAAATTTTATCGACCCATTCTTACTGTTTTATTTATTTAACTATTCATCTCAGCTTGACGTTTCAATACACGTTCACTAACTTTTAAAAATGGTAAATAAATCATTACACCTATCGCAATTAATAAAATTTGCAAAATAGGTGCACGCCAATCACCGGCAGTTGCTAGATAACCACTGATAACAGGCGGTGTGACCCAAGGAATAAAGACCACAGTCTTACTAACCAAACCTATTGCTGTCACAACGTAGGCAATTAAAGCTTGTACAATGGGAACAATAACAAAAGGAATAATCATCGGAATATTAAATACAATAGGTAAGCCAAAAATCATCGGCTCATTAATTTCAAATAGGCCTGGTGCTAGACTTAGCTTAGCAACCTCCCGATAAGGTTTCATCCGTGAAAATATAAGAATTGCAATTAACAAACAAAAGGTCGCACCGGTTCCTCCCATCTGTGCAAAAGATGTTTGGAAGCTAATCGTTAAAATATTGGGAGGTTCTGTTCCTTGAGAATAAGCAATCATATTTTCATTAATATTTTGCGTTAGAAAAGGCTCAGTAAAAGGGCCATTAATCACTGATTGATGAATCCCAAAAGTAAACAATAGATTTCCAAAGCTATATAAGAATAGCCAGCCAATCAAACTTGTTCCCACACTCCGTAATGGCTGTTGAATCAGCATCACAATTAAAGTAATTAGATCCATATTAACTGTAATCTGTAAAAGTAAAGAAAGAGCTGCAAATAGGGAAACAGTAATAATAGCAGGCAACATCGTACTAAAAGATTTTGAGACAGCTGGTGGAACTTGTTCACCTAAGTTAATTTGTAAAGCTTTACTTTTATTTAAAGCTAGTAATAGTTCTGTTGCTAAAAGCCCTATGATAATGCCTACAAACATTGCTTCTGTACCCAAATTGGCATAAGTTAAAGCCCCAGTCGTTTCGATCGTATCTTCATTAAATGGCACCTCTACTGCTAAAGGCATAATAGTAATATAAGTTGCCAGTGAAACCACAGCAGCTGAAATCGGGTTAGCAAATCCTTTATTTGATGACAAAAAATAAGCAATGGTTGGACACAACAATAATCCAGCAATATTGAGTGTCCCATTATTAATACTATTACCGAAATCCTGAGCAATCGCTAAAGTTTCTCCAGAAAAAATAAAGGGAAACAAAACATTATTAATTAACACAGCCAAACCTGCCAAAATAAACATAGGAATGATCGTTGCAAAGGCATCACGTAAGGAGCGCAAATGAACTTGATTCCCAATTTTCGAAGCCATCTCTACAAATTTATCCATAAATTTACTATTCATTTTTTATCCCTCATTTCAAAAGATAGTCACCATTCGTTCGAATGACCTTTTTAAACCAATCGTAACTTTTCTTTGGCACACGTTTTAAATCTTTTAAATCATGATTTTCTCGATTAACATAGACCACACCATAGCGTTTGCGCATATCACCCTGCGAGCTTAAAATATCGATTAAACCCCAGCCAAGATAGCCTAGTACCTCGACCCCATCTTCATTAACTGCTCTTAATAAAGCGAGTAGATGTTCTTTGTGATAATCAATACGGTAGTCATCTTCGATTGGATCCTTGCCATTCCACTCTTCTATCACACCAATACCATTTTCAATTGGAAAAACAGGTAAATTGTAGCGCTGGTATATTTTATTTAAAATATCACGAAAACCATTAGGATCAATCTGCCAATCCCATTCTGTGGTATCAATATAAGGATTTTCCTTTTTACCAAATTGTATGTACTCATTAGGTGCCACACCTTGGGGAACCAGCTTATGATCAATTGTTGTACTAGAATAATAGCTAAAGGTTAAATAGTCACTTCTTAGCTTACTAATTTCAGCCAATTCATTTTCAGTAATAGCTAAATCAAATTGGCGATTTTTAATAAACTGCAAATAAGAGTCTGAACGTTTGCCATAAGTGTACATTTCCAAATAATGATGATTCATAAATTCATCAAATTCACGTGCTAAACGGACATCTTCAGGATGACTCGTCGCAGGATAAACTTCTTGATAAGCAAGCATCCCGCTGATCTGAGCATCTGTTGTTTCGTGAATATAGTTAGCAATACTAGCATGACAAACCATAGTATTATGTTGAATTTGATATAATTTCTCCAAGGTTTTTTCGCCTGTCAAATAGCCCGAAACAATAAAGCTTTCCTCCGGCATGCTAAAAATATTTTGTTCATTAAACGTTAACCAGTGCTTCACTTTATGACCAAATCGATCGACCATTTCTTTGCCATAACGAACAAAAGCATCAACGACTTCCTTGCAAATAAAACCATTATAAGCCTCAGCCAGATGTAAAGGCATGTCAAAATGATACAGACAAATCATCGGTTCGATACCACGACTGATTAACTCATCAATAAATTGATCGTAAAAAGCGATCCCTTCTTCATTCCATTCTCCATTGCCCGCTGGGTTTACCCGGCTCCAAGAAATTTGAAAGCGATACATATTCATGCCTAAATCTTGCATATAATCAAAATCCTCTAGATAACGATGATAAGAATCAGTTGCTACTTTCCAATCAGAAGCATTCTCGCTAGCTTCTCTAGTATCGTAGACAGATTTTCCCTTTCCTCCTTCATTCCAAGCACCTTCTGTCTGCATACTGGATACAGAATTTCCCCAATAAAAATCTTCACGTAGTTTCATTTAAATTCTCCCTTTCATCAGTTGTTAATTTAATCATAGCACGATAAATAGCGCTTCCATTTTCGAATTTGTTATTGCACTTTCATATATTAGTTCTGACTTTCAATTTGTGAAAATTAAAGATACAATTCAGACAAGGGAGTGTTGCATATTATGAGTGGAGGATTAATTCTTTCTTTACAAGATATTTTAAATCATTATCAAACTAAAGATACAGAATATCTTATTGCCCAATATCTTTTAAAAAACCTTTATCAGAAGACCATTACTATTACTGATATTGCTAAATCCTGTCACCTTTCTGAAGCAAGTGTTACACGTTTTGCTAAGAAATTAGGTTATACAGGATTTAGTGAGTTTAAAAAAGATTATTTTTTAATTCAACTTGAAGAAAACGAACTAGAACTTGACCTTTTAGCTAGAAATGAAAAACAAAGCACGAGTCAGTTATTATTAAATGAGTTACAAACAGTAGGACAAGAATTTCACGCTTTTATTGATAACTTTGATGCAAAACAAGTCGAAAAAGTAAGTAATAAAATACATGAATGCCGGCGAGTTTATCTATTCTCCACCTTGATACCCGGAAATATCACTATGGTTTTACAAACCATTCTTTTAAACTGTGGTAAAGAAGCCATATACCCGGTAGACAATAGAAAACAACATGAAATCATTCCGCAATTAGAAAAAAATGACCTAGCAATTGTTGTCTCCTTGGAGGGATCACTAGTCATGCAAAAGGATTTAACATTATCGATCATTAATTCAAAGGCCTCAAATATTTTGATTACTCAAAATTCACATATGAAACTATCTTCTTTGTTCGATACAGTTGTGACCCTTGGTGATCATGACTTAGAACGGACAGGTAAATATAAATTGCTAGCTTTTGTAGAATTATTAGGGAATTATTATATACTAAAAAATAAATAAACATTTCAATTTATTTCATAAGGCCCAAAATGTTTTTCAGTATGTGAAACATTTTGAGCCTTATAAAATAATCGTATTTACTTATCTTTCCAGTAAAAACTTATTATCGCAGATAAAAAAGAAAAATTAACAAAGAAGTTTTCCACAATTCTCCTTTTAGATGTTTTGTTAGTTTAACTATTTCTATCAAACTAAGATAAGTACATCATTATTTTTCAGAAAATTAAACCTATTCAGATTATTGTGTTGACAATCGCCTATTTTCCGGTATGATAGGCTTAAATATACTTTTTAGGAGGCTTTCATGCATTTAAAACCAACACTTAAAAGCAATATCAATCATTTTTTCGATCCAACAAATCAGCCCAACTCAAACGTTACAATGGGTTTGATTACACTACAACCAGGAGAAAAACATCCAAAACAAGGCTACTCTTACCATAAGCAAGATGAATTCTCTTACATTATTTCGGGACTAGCCCATACAATTTTAGAAAATGGAGAAGATATTTTAGGAAAAGCTGGGGATGCCCAATTGATTGAAAAAAATGAAGGACAT
>JAKDZT010000129.1 GCA_030462125.1 Tetragenococcus sp. | reverse complement strand
TGTAAAATATACCTATATAACTTAAAACGTTACATCATGTTTCCTTCATTATATTTATACAAAATTGTATGCTATAGTAATACCGAATCAAAAAATTATTGAAAAAAGGGCGCAACAAACGTATCATTAGACTTATTAAAAAAGAATGGAGTAAATAATTATGCAGGAAGAGTTAGAAACTCAGGAGAAAAAACGGCTGCAAATGCCGCATACCTATGTGATCATTTTCGGCATTGTGCTCGTCGCGTGGTTGTTGACTTTAGTGATTCCGGCCGGTAAGTTCAGTACAGAAGAAGTGGAATATGAGACAGGTGACGGAGGAACCGAAACGCAAGAAGTTTTGCAACAGGATTCATTTCGTTATATGCATCCCTTTGAACAAGATACATTGCATACAGAATTAGAAGAGCTGTCACAAGATTCTGAAACACTGGCTAACTTACAAGTGGAAGAAGAGGATTTAACCCAAGTTTTAGATGATAACCAAGATATTTCGCTCAGTCAGTTGGAAGCCATCGGGTTATCTGAAGAGAACCTTTACGATTTGTATGGCGAGAGCATTTATGATACTTCAGAAAATCTAAATAAAACCGCGAATGTTTGGGGCACAGAAGATCATTATGGGTTTGGTATCTTTAATTATTTATTTGAAGGTCTCGTAACTGGAGATCGTGCCAGTGCGGCTATTGGCATTGTTGCGATGCTTCTGGTTGTAGGTGGCGCCTTTGGAATTATTATGAAAACAGGGGCTATCGATGCGGGGATCTACGCTTTTTTACGTAATGCTCGCGGGATGCAGGATTTAGCTATCCCCTTGATTTTTGTCGCTTTTTCTTTCATGGGCGCAACCTTTGGCGCTTCTGAAGAAGTGATTGCCTTTGCGATTATTATTGTACCATTTACCATCGCGCTGGGGTACGATTCGATTACTGCGGTAACGATAACGATTGCGGCCGCTGAAATTGGGAACGCGGCTTCCTGGATGAGTCCATTTAGTATCGCGATTGCTCAAGGGATCGCCGGTTTGCCGGCATTATCGGGCGCAGGATTTCGTATTGTCATGTGGATTGTCATCACCCTTCTTGCTTGCGGTTATACAGTACGTTACGCTCGCAAAATTAAAGCGAATCCGGAAAAATCGGTCACTTATAAAACAGACGGTTACTTCCGCCAAAACTTAGAAAACCACAAGGACGAAGAACATTCCTTTACCTTAGGACATAAACTCATTTTACTGGAATTGTTAGTAGGTTTAGTTTGGATCATTTATGGTGTGATGGGGCAAGGCTTTTCGATTCCGGAAATGGCTTCGCAATTTTTTGTCATCGGACTAGGTGCTGGCGTGATTGCAATTATTTTACGGGTGAATGATATGCGGATTAATGATGTTGCCACAGCTTTTCAAGATGGCGTAGCAGATTTAGCGCCCACCGCTGCGGTCGTTGGGATGGCACAAGGAATCTTGCTCGTATTAGGAGGATCAGATGCAGGAAGTTATTCGGCCTTAAATACCATTTTACACAGTGTAGGCGAACTCTTATCCGGTGTGCCTTCCATATTGGCTGCTTGGTTCATGTATATTTTCCAAAGTTTATTTAACTTAATCGTCACCTCTAATTCAGGACAAGCCGCTTTGACCATGCCGATTATGGCGCCATTAGCCGATCTTGCAGGCGTTACTCGTCAAGTAGCTGTATTATGTTTCCAATTAGGTGCAGGATTTGTCGACGCCTTTACCCCAGTTTCAGCTAGTTTGATTGGTGTATTGGGAATTGCACGGATGGACTGGAGCCAGTGGGCAAAATTCCAAATTAAAATGCAAGGCTTTTTATTCCTTATTGGAAGTGCCTTTGTGATTGGCGCGGTACTTATTGGTTACAGCTAAGGAGACGATACAAATGAAATTACTCAAACAAATAGCAACTTACGCTCCTGAATATCAAGGAGTCAAAGATATCTTACTTGCCAATGGGAAAATTATGGCGATTGCTGATCAGATTGATGCTTCAGTGACAGGCGTTGAAGTCGAAGAAATTGAAGGTCGTGGCAAAGTGGCAGTGCCTGGCTTTATTGACAGTCATTTCCATTTATTAGGAGGCGGTGGCGAGAACGGTTTTCATAATCGTACGCCAGAAGTGCAATTAAGTCAGTTAACCACAGCAGGCGTGACCACTGTGGTTGGTGTGCTGGGAACAGACAGCGTTGGACGCGATGACATGGCGTTGTTGAGTAAAGCGCGTGGATTAGAAACAGAAGGGATCACTACCTATATGTATGTGGGAAGCTATCGCTTGCCCGTCCAAACGATTACTGATTCTGTTATTAAAGATTTAATGGCTATTGATAAAGTCATAGGAATTGGCGAGATCGCGATTTCCGATCATAGAAACGGTGCGCCGACTTTTGCAGAGTTCGCTCATGCGGCAGCGGATGCTCGTGTAGGTGGCTTATTGGCAGGTAAAGCAGGTGTGACAAATATTCATGTAGGTCCTGGGAAAAATCGACTAGCTTTTATTAAGCAGGCGCTGGAAGAAACAGATATTCCGGTGACTAATTTTTATCCCACGCATTGTGAGAGAAACCAAGAACTATTGGATGAAGCGATCGCTTTTGCCAAAGCGGGTGGCGTTTTTGACATCACCGGTAGTGAAAATCCGGATCAAACTTATGAATTAGATGGGTCAATTCCGTTTCGCCAATGTTTGAAACAAGTCATCGAGGAAGGCTTGGATCCAGACTGTATAACGATGACTTCGGACGGTCAAGGAAGCTTACCTATTTTTGATGAAAATAATCATTTTGTACAAATGGGCGTAGGTAGCTCTAAATCACTTTTAACAGGTGTAAAAGAAAGTGTCCAAAGAGAAAATATTCCTCTAGAAATAGCTTTACGTGCCATTACTACTGCACCGGCAAAATTGTTGAAATTTGCTAATAAAGGCCAACTGAAAAAAGGCTTTGATGCTGATTTGGTTTTACTTGATGAAAACACGCTAGCTATCGATACAGTGATTGCCAAAGGAGAAACGATGGTTGAAAATGGCGAAGCAGTCAAATGGGGAACTTTTGAGAAAAATGAAGTGTAAAATTTATTGAGTTTTCCTGTTTTTCAGCCCCAGGTTTAGTAAAGAAAGGTTCGTAAATTTGATTTCCAAACCTAAATGAAAGCTACTCTTCTTTAAAAACAAATCCATTGTAGTTCCTAGTCTCCTATGCTATAGTCTGTGTGGTGGATAAAAGATCCATTAATAAATCAGAGTAGAAAACAGAGCGTCAAGTGCTGGAAGGATGGGATGTTGCCTTCTGGACGAAGGACAATTTGTTCGCGGTTTTGTTTTCGCATTCGCTGCATTTTATATGTAGCAGCTCTAGCGACACGTTTTCGTGCCGTCAAAAGGAGATGCTAATCATGGAAAAAAAGATCAATGCACATATGATTACAATGCTGGGATTATTGATCGCCTTAACCGTTATTTTGTCACGACTTTTCGGTTTTGAGACGCAGTTTATCAAAATTTCTTTTGATTTTGTCCCTAAAATTATTATGGGCGCGTTATTTGGGCCGGTTTGGACCGGAGTAGGTGCCGTAGCTGCAGATACAATTGGTATGATGCTTTTTGCCAGATCGCCATTTTTCCCCGGATTTACCTTAAATGCTTTTATCGGTGGGTTAGTTTATGGCTATTTCTTTTATAAAAAAGAAGTTACTTGGAAAAATGCGATCCTCTGCGCTTTGACAAATACTATTATCATTAGCTTGATTTTGACCCCCATTTGGTTGGCCATCATGTATAACCAACCCCTAACGAGTGTGGTTATTTGGGGACCACGTTTGATCAAAGCTTTGATCATGCTTCCGATTCAATCGATTTTGAATTATATTGTAGGCCGCGCCTTACCATTGAAACGTTTAAAAAGTTATTTATATAGCATTCGTTAAATGAAATAAACCACAACATCCAGAAAGAGAAACATCTTCATGTAAGTGAGGATGTTTTTTTACGTGATAATGCGTTAAAATAAAAAAGAACTTTATTTTAATATTAGGAGTATAGAGATGAAGAAAAAAGGGATCATTATTAGTTTAGTCGTTGTTTTAGTCGTGATTGGTGCCGGTAGTATTTGGTTGACAACGCGGGAGCAAAAATCAGAAACTGCAGCCAACGCTACAAGCAGTTCTACCACGCAAACGACGAAAAGTTCTACGTCAGAATCAGAAAAAGATACGATCGATACAATGATCGATGAGATGTCGCTGGAAGAAAAAGTGGGGCAATTATTTTTTGCTCGGACACCTGAGGAAAATCAAATTTCTGATCTACAAGATTATCATTTAGGCGGCTATGTTTTATTTGGTGAAGATGTGGAAAATGAAACAAAAACAAGCTTGCAAGAAAAAATTCAATCTTATCAAGCGGCTAGCTCCATCCCGCTATTGATTGGCTCGGATGAAGAAGGCGGTACTGTGACACGCATTAGTAATAACCCGGACTTAGTTCCCCAACCATTTAAAGGCCCGCAAGAAATTTATGAGGAAAACGGCTGGGAAGGCATTGTTGCCGATACCAAGCAAAAGAGTGCCGTGCTTGATGAATTAGGGATTAATGTCGGACTATTTCCTGACGCGGATGTATCCACAGATGAAGAATCGTTTATTTATGATCGAACCATTGGCATGGACGCCCAAGGAACCAGCAAATACGTAGAAAATGTCGTCAAAACATTGAATGAAGAGCAAAGTGGCTCGACCTTAAAACACTTTCCTGGTTACGGGAACAATAAAGATTCGCATGTGGAAATTGTGACCGACGACCGTCCTTTAGAAGACTTGCGGGAAAATGACTTTAAGCCCTTTGCAGCAGGGATTGCAGCAGGCGCAGATAGCGTGCTCGTTTCCCATAATATTGTAAACAGTATTGATCCTGATGCACCCGCTTCGATTTCTCCGGCTGTTCATGACACATTGCGTGAAGAATTAGATTTTGATGGCGTAGTCATGACCGATGACATGGATATGGCTGGATTAGCAGACTTTATTTCCCAAGAAGAAGCGGGCTTAGCAG